>CAYNDU010000298.1:0-7230 GCA_964395615.1 uncultured Pirellulaceae bacterium
CCGGAACGGCCCGTAGGGTGCTTCGCACAATTGACTCCTGACCCCTTTACCTCCACCTGACCCCTTTACCTCCAACTCTCTCTTTTCTATTTACTATTCGGCGGACGGAGGAAGACGACGCAACGATGATAAGGAGTCTCTTCCGCGAGCTGCCCGTCGAGCCCAGACGAAACGCCGAGCGTATCATCGGCCAAGGGCATTTCTTCCATGCTTGTATCGAAAGAGCGATCGAGCGAGGGCAACTCTTGACTCACCTCGGCGTCCTCACTAATCGATTCGGACGACACGTCCGAATCGACCTTTTCCACGTTGAATCTCAACTCGACCGCGACCGGTAGTTCGCCCGTGCGACTACTATCCCAGGCCGTGCGCCAACTGCCCCCATCGTAGTAACGAATCTCCAGCCAGTTCACTTCGGGCATCTCGTCCTGTTCGGCGATCCCCGCCAGTCGATCCGGACGCGCGTCGAAGGAGTCATCCGCCTGCGCCTCCGTCGCGCCGGCCAGGGAATCGGTCGCATCGACATCCATCCCATCTCCGCCTGTGACGATTTCGCGCAACCGGTAGGCCAACTGACGCCAGTTCCCCTTCCGCCCCATCTGTCGTTCGGTCGCCGATTCTCCACTGCTGATTCCAGAGAATTGTTCGCGATACGTGGCCACGCGAAGCAGCCCTGTGAACGGTTCGATCGGCTCACCCTGTTCGTCCAGCAGCCCACCGCCGTCAACAGCTTCGGTATCGTCACCAAAGTCGAGCGACTCGCCCGAACCGAACGCGCCCTCGAGTTCTTCAGCCGGTGGTTCGAATGTGTATACCACTCGCATCAATTCCGGAGCCAGGGTCACGGCGTGTTGACTGAAGTCCTCACGGGCCGGCCCCTCCTCCGTGCTCGCCTGCCGGCTCATGCCCGGGTGAAAAGGGCTCGGCATTTGCAACACATCGACGACGAGCCAATCGGAACCTCCGACGAGTGTGACGGCCATCGCCTCGACGGAACTGAGCGAGATTCTCCGCCGGCCGTTACGCGACGAACGCCGGCCACGCTCCGGCGCGGCCGTGTAGGCGACGGCGTGAAGATCGTCTTGGAATTGCCCAATCAATGACCGCACAAGTTGCGATTCTGCCGTCCGCTCCTGTCCGTCCTCATAAATCCCGCTCCACGATCGCAGTAGCGTCCAGATCCCTGCGAAGATCGCCGTTAGCAGAGCGGTCACGATCAGCACTTCAAGCAACGTGTAAGCGGTCCGCTCGGCCGTTCCTCGCCGCAATGGGCGCTTGCGCAGCGCCGCGACGGCTGTGTTCGCCCGCTGGCCGTCATTCGAGTTCGGATCAAAACCATGCATTCGATCGCCCGGCAGAATCCGGGACTCCAAGCGACTTACAAGTCCACATCCGGGTCAAACGGCTGATCCGCTGACATCGTATCGTCACCCATACCTTCGTCCGGTTCGGCGAACTCGTCCCCCATTCCATCCGGATCGAACGATCGACCGCGGCTTCGAATCCACCGCACAAGCCGGTAGCCGGCCGGTTGCGATTCGGTGGTAAACACCTCCGACTCGTCGTCCACACGATCGACAGTGACGGCGACAGCCAACAGGGGAAGACTTTCCAGCTCCTGAATGTCGACCGAATAGACCCATAACCCTCCCTCGAAGGACTCTGCGGAAACATTTTCCAACGGCCGAATCCCGGCCAGAATCTCATCCAGGATATTCTGGCAATGGATCTGTGCGGCCGTTTTATCTTCGGCGCCGACAACGTGACGGCGAGCCAGGAAAGCCAACCGGGACAAGGCCATGACACTGGCCAGCAGGATGGTCGTGGCGATCATGATCTCGAGCAACGAGAGTCCGCGACGACGAGAACGAAGGCGACCGGGGCGTGTTCGACCGTCCCTGGACCGATCTGCGCGGCTTGGGGCACTTCGATCCTTCGAGTCGATGGGTGACCGATGGTTCATGGTCGGCCTCCCGGAACGTCGGACGCTGACGAGGGCGCGAACGGATCGTTGCGCGACGATTCGTACGCCGGAACATCGGAGGCCGGAAGGTCCGTATCATTGGGAATACCCGATCGTTGGGCGTGCGTCGACGGCTCGATCGTGACCGCTCCGGTCAGACCGCGCAAGACAATGCGCACGCGATATTCATCAGGTCCCACCAGCAGGAATTCCGCATTTTCGGCACGCCCCGACGGATAGAAGAGCAGGGGAGAGGCCCAGTCGACCGACTCGGACCCTTCGCCGAACTCCGATTCGCCGGTCAGTTCGTCGGCCGCCTCCTCGCGCAGCGTGGTTACGGCCTCGGTCGCCTGCAGCTCGTCTTGATAAGCGTCCCCCAGGGCCGAATCACCAAACGGGTTCGAATCGGCAAGAGATGCAGGATCGCCAAAAATCACATCGTCGTCCAAAGTTGAATCGATCATCTGCGGGCCGCTCGGCGCGTCTCTGTCGGTCCCACCATCCGACTCGGCCGAATCCTCGATCGGTCCGTAACGCTCGCCTTGATCGTCAAGGGAGGCTTCCCCGGGGTCCCGGGCGGGCGCGATCATGTAGCGACTCCCATCGGGCTCGAACCGAAACACCCATGGTTCCCCTGTTTCGATGGCCGATAGTCGAGCGCGCGAGAGGTCTTCTGCCAGTTGTCGAGCAGCTTGTTCGGTAACACTGCGCAGCATCGGCCGACGAAGTGTCGGCCAGGCCAAAGCCATGAGCAGAGCGACCAGGGCGAGCACGATCATCAATTCGAGCAGAGTGAAACCGTTGGGCGACCAAGGGGATTGCTCGGGGGGAAAGGGGTGGGGCGCCGAGAGTTCTTGTGCCGGTCCGTTCACATCATGGCTTGGTCGGTTCATAGTCAACGTACCGCGTACGATTCACGATTTTCCAAGGTGACATGCGAGCAGGACGCGTGTGTTTGTTCCGCCACGTTGCGGTCGAATCCCTCCCCACTCTAGACTCCCAGCTTCAGTCGCGTGGGCGACATCCGTCCGCGTCACCTGAACGTCGCACGGATGTCGCGCCGAGCCTGGCGAACTTGTGCCGCGCATTAATTGGTATCACCACCGCCACCGGAGCCGCCGGAGGTGCTCGGCCCGGGATCGAACCCCGAATCGGTCGAGGTCCCGTCGTCGCCCGTGCCGCCGTCTTCGCTTGACTGGCGCCAGTTCACAATATCGTCGTCCGTATCGGCCTCTCCATCCGGTCCGAGAGACCAGATATCGGGAAAATCTCTTTTGTTGTTGGAGGGCGGATACTCGTATTCGTAGCCGCTGTCCCAGGGATCCAACGGCAAAGCGTCGTCATCCAGATAGGGACCGTCCCATTTTCGAGCGGCTCGTTCATCGGAGGGCGGTTCGAGGAGCGCCTGGAGACCGTCCTCGGTGGACGGAAAAGTGCGCATATCGACGGCATACAGTTCCAGTGCTGCTTCCAGATTCCCGATCTGCGTTTTGGCGGCCTTAATATCGGCCTTCTTCTGAGATCCCAACAACCGGGGACCGACCATGGCGAACAGGAGCACGAGGATGACCAAGACAATCATCAGCTCCAACAGAGTAAATGCATGACGACGTGATCTACGGTTCATAACAACCCCTTTTTTTCTCTTGAGGCATTGGCGTTCCGCCTATACGCGGCGGCGTCGGCTCTACCCGATACTCGCATTCAAATCGAACACGGGCAGCAAGACTCCGACGATAATAAACAAGACCATTCCGCCGATCGTCAACAACATCATCGGCTCAATCATCTTGACCATAATTTCCAGTTTTCGTTCCATCCGCTCTTCGGTTCGATCGGCAATCCGAACCAGCACGACGTCCAATGTATTGGCTTCCTCGGCAATACTGATCATGGCCATCACGGGCGGCGGAATCAAGCCGCTGGCGGCCAAGGGCCGAGATAGCGAGTCACCCGATGAGATCGTCTCGACCGATTTCAGGATCGCCTGCTGCAGTTGGCGGTTGCCGGCCGACTCACTACTTATTCTCAGTGCCGTCAGCAACGGGACTCCATTGTGCAGCAACGTCCCTAACACTCGGCAGAATCGTGCCACGGCTGCGTCGTGAAAGATTCCTCCGGCCAATGGAATCTTCAGCTTCCATCGGTCGGCAAAATCTCGTCCCTTTTCCGTCTGCATCCACTGTCTCACGGCAACAACTGCCACCGCTCCCCCCGCGGCCACGAAGAGCCCGTACCGGACCAGAACATGGCTGATCGAGACGAGCAGCACGGTAATCACCGGCAACCCACTTCCCGAGCGTTCCAGACGGTCGAAGAAGCCTTGAAACATGGGCACGACGAACGTCACCAGAAAAATGGTGATTCCCACGCCGACGACGGCGAGAATCGCCGGGTACGTCATGGCGCCAATGACTTTCATTCGCATCGCCTCCTGCTTGCGCAGGAAACCGGCGATGCGTTCCAACGCGTCCTCGAGAAACGCTCCTTCCAATCCGGCCTTGACCATACTGACGGTCAGATGCGAAAAGACCTGGCGATGGGCGGCTAACGCCGTATCCAGACTCGTCCCATCGGCCACCTGTGCGCGCACATCCGTGAGCACATCAGCGAGTCGCGGTTCGGCCGTTTGTTGAGCCAGGATATCGAGCGCTTCGAGGAGTGGCACTCCGTTTGTCAGGAGATCGGAGAGTTGCGTGAAGGAATCCGAGAGCACCTCGGTCTTGATCCGCCGCCGCAGGGTCCAGGCGGGTCGCCGGGCGGAGTCCTTCTGCTGATCCTTGATCGTCAGCGGGAAGAGTGATTTCTCGGCCAATAAGGCCACGGCTTCACGCCGACTGCCGGCAGTGATAACACCGGTCGAGTCATTCCCCTGGGGGCTGCGGGCCGTATAGGCATATTCCGGCATGTCCGCTTCGACCTAGCTCTCTTTCGTTACGCGCAGCACTTCGTCTACCGACGTGGTGCCGGCAAGTACTTTGTCCCATCCGTCCTGCCGCAACGTTCGCATTCCGCTCTCGACCGCCGCTCGCTTCAAGAGGTTCGTCGGCGCCCGTTCGTTGGCCGCCGCACGCACCTGATCGTTGGCCACGAGTAACTCGTAGATCCCCGTACGACCTCGATAGCCCGTATCGCGACAATCGCGGCACCCAACCTGCCGATACATTGTCGGCCGATGCTCCTCGTATTCGCTCCACGGGAAATCGTCCGGCAGGTCTTTCTTGGGCGGCTGGCAGGGCTTCCGGCAACTCGGGCAAAGGCAGCGGACCAGGCGTTGGGCCATGACACCTTCCACCGTGCTGCTCACGAGAAACGGCTCGACTCCCATATCGCAAAGACGCATAAACGCGCCGGCCGAATCGTTCGTATGCAGCGTGCTGAAGACGAGGTGACCGGTCAGAGAGGCCTGGACAGCATTCTCCGCCGTCTCCAAATCGCGCACTTCGCCGACCAGGACCACATCCGGATCATGACGTAAAATGCTGCGCAAACTCTTGGCGAACGTCAGGCCTACTTTCGTGTGCACCTGGATCTGGTTGATACCCTCTAGCTGATACTCAATCGGGTCCTCGGTCGTGATGATCTTCGTCTCTTCCGACTTGATGTCACTCAACGCACTATACAACGTCGTCGTCTTGCCAGACCCAGTCGGCCCGGTTACCAAGACGATCCCGTGAGGCATCCGAATCAGTTGGTGGAATCGATCATGCATCGCCTCGGACATGCCGATGCCACGCAATGAGAACTCGATGCTGTCCTTGTCCAGGATCCGCATCACAACACCTTCACCGTGCAGCATCGGAATAATCGACAAACGAATATCGATCTCCCTCCGCTTGATGCGCAACTTGATGCGCCCGTCCTGTGGCACTCGCTTCTCGGCGATATTCAGCCGAGCCATGATTTTCAGCCGGCTGACAATGGCCGCCTGAAACCGATTCATTTCCGCCGGTGTCGGCTGCCTCTGCAAAACGCCGTCGATTCGATACCTCAGCTTCAGGCCCGACTCCTGGGCCTCAACGTGAATGTCGCTCGCACGGGCCTCTATCGCCTCGCTCAGAATCTCATTGACCAGCCGAACAACCGATGCCTCTTGCGCCGCTTCCGAATCTTCCGACCCGTCGAACTGAAGCTCCTCTAACACTTCAACGTCGCCCAGCAACTGACGCTGTTGAGCAACCAGGTCGTCAATCGTCTCTGCTCCGACCCCTAAATGCCTCTTGATGAACTTCGCCAGCTCGTCACGTGGTACCACCACCGGGACCACGCTCTTTCCAATCGCCGCACTGACCGCGTCGACCGCCTGCAAATCAAACGGATCGCTCACCGCTAATACCAACGACCCCCGTTCCACGTGTAACGGAAACACGTGCGATCGATGGATCAAACGGATGGGAAAATTCTCGAGCAGCGAAAGGTCCGGCGTGACTTCCGACAAGTCGGCCGTCTGTAACCCAAGCCCGTTGGCCACGGCCACCAAAACCTCGCGATCCGATTCGCAGCCGAGCTCGCCGGCAAGACCGTCAAAACGACCGTCTGCCGCGTGTGCCTCTCGTGCAACTCGCAACTGCTCGGCCGATAGCGTTCGAACCGGCAGGTCGATGCCCGCCAACGTCGATGGCTGATTAATAATCATGGTGTCTGCCTATTCCGTTACCGTCGAGTGATCGAAAGCTTCCATTCGCTCCGACCGACCGCACCGCTTCACGTTCCAGAGAATTCGTCGCGTCGATCGATCTCGTTGTCTTCGCACCGCGGGACTCCCCCGCGACCGTTACCCTTGTCTCTGAATCACTTGTCTCTGAATCACCTGTCTCTGAAGCGCCGTCCGCTCTATCGACACCTGTCCACGTCCGCACCCGCCGACTCTCCCAGCGTTATCACTCGAGACTTACGCGAACGCCCCAGGTACATCACGGTTCGTCGGTTCCAAGACCCAGCTCGGAACCAGAATTCCACGTCGTCCCACACGGATGGCCGTCAACCGGTCTCTCAACCCGTTACCGGACAATCGATGCGACCTTAGACAGTCAACTCAAACCATGCCTAAGCGAACTACTGCGGCTCAAAAAAGGTAGGAATTAAGGGCGGGTGTTCAGGGAGGTAACCCTCAAAGGTTCATTACATCGAACCATATCAAGGTTCACTGATATAAAAACACCTTAGTCAAGCGGCTCGCCAAAGTCAAGGTTTCCTGGCAACCAACCACCGATCGGGGTGCAGGAACGGGCTCGCGCGGTCTTGGGGTGACTGGAAGTTGATCTGGT
>CAYNDU010000299.1:0-7225 GCA_964395615.1 uncultured Pirellulaceae bacterium
CCAGCACGAAGACCACAAATTCATCGCTTTTTCCTGGGACTGGCCAGATCGCACCACGACAATCACCGGTCAGGTGCCGCACCCATACTCTAGTTCAGACTGGGCCGAACCGGCACTCCGCGGGCCTGCGCCTCGGCGTCTTCGTATGCGCCCAGGAACTCGGAATTGCAGTCCAGCCAGACAGTGATTCGGTGCAGCTCGCGTTTGGAAAGCTGCACGCCATGGTGGCGCGGGTCGAGATAACTGAGCAGACTCGCCGCGTTCGCGCCGAATCGACCCGGTCTTACTCGACTACCGCCGTGAAGACCCGGAAGCTCCAGACTGTTGATCAGCGTCTGGAACCAGAATCCGTGCTTCTCTGCCAGGTTCAGATAGGAACGCGTGAACGGCCATTGGTGCCCGTCGCGATCGCGCTGGTACTGGACCGAGCCGCTCAGGTCGACGGCCCCTTCCCGTTCGTGGCAGGCCACGCAGTGCCGGTCGAACACGGGTTGAACCAGCCGAACGTAATTGAACGGGTTCGTGCCCTCCACATCAGGCGTGAGTCGGGAGGGTTTTCGGCGAAACGCGAGTGGTATGCCGGCCGAAATCGGTGGGGATCGGTGATTCGGTTCATGGCAGCCCTGGCAAGCCAGTTGTTCGCCCGCATGTACGTAGGTGGCGCTGCGCATCGATTGCACGGCTCGGCCTTGTTGATCAAGTGCCTGAAAGTAGATCAGTTTGTCGACGGGCGCCTCGAAGTAGGCACTTCCGTCGGTCTCGACCGGCACGGTGCCCAGCACGGCGCGCGCATTGCTTTGCTCGGCCACGCCCACCTTCGGCGTATTTCGGCGCGGCACGCTCTTGGGCAGAATCTGCAACACTCGGAGCTGGGCAATGCGCGTCCCGCTCGGCCAGGCGAAGTCACCGTCATAGACATTCGCCACCGAGATCGTGGCCGCTTGCCGGCCGTTCGCCTTTGGTTGGTCGATGGTCGGATCGGCCTGCGTGGTGTCGGCAAGTGTCGGACTGCTGATATTCGGTGGCACGGTCCGACTGCGTAACGGGATGGGGCTCAGGCACGGAATGTCAGGATCGCGATAGAGGAGCTGTCGATTTCCAAACCGGTCGACCCAGTAGATTCCGTGATGCTTCGCGCCTCGATCATAGGCACACAGGTATTCGTCTTCGCTGAGCGGCCAGGGCGTGCCATAGACCATGGATGAACGAATGTCGGCCTCGCCCTCCGGGAAGGGCACTTCGGGGGTCAGGCGAGTCACCTGGGAACTTCCGTAATCATCGGGAACCTGCAGATCGATTTGGATCAGTGAGCCGAAGGCATGTCCATGGTGTGGAGCGGCCACGGCGACGAATTTCCTTGAGCCGGGAATCGCTCGGATGTCCATCTCGGCCCACGGCCGATCGGACAGTCGATTCGGGTAATTCCCGTGCGGAGCGCGCGGGTTGCGACCGTCCGGATAGCAAGTCCACAGATGGTGCGCGGCCTGTGTGTCACGGTCTATGTAATCCCACCGCGTGTAAACCAGCATACCGTCGTTATCCACGCTCGGCTGCCACTCATTGGTGTCGTGCCGACTGAGTGGTTTCAGATGGCTCCCGTCCGAGTCCATTACGCACAGATTGTAACTGCGGCAGGCGCGCGTGCCGCAGCGCACGAACCCGCCGCGCCGCTCCGAGATGAACGCGATGCGACCGCTCGGGAGGAAGCACGGATCGAAATCGTTCCAGGGTCCGTCGGTCAGCTGCTTCAGATTCGTGCCGTCTGCGCGAACCTGAAACAAGTGATAACAGTTGGTTGTCGTCCACGAGCGGTTCCGTTCGGCCTGAGCCGGCGAAACTTCGGGGTCTGTGTTTTCGGTATAGGCGAACAGAATCTTCCTGCCATCGAAAGAGAGCTCCGGTGACAGAAACGAGCCCGGTTTGAGCTCACGGCCGCGAAGGCGACCGTTCCGTACACGAGCGTGGGACAAGACGTTGGAGACGATAGGATGATCCCCAAAGGGATCGTGCAGGACATACAGCCCCCCTCCGGCGCGCGAGGTGAAACCGTAATACTGGTCGCAGATGTGGAGATAATTGGGATGCCGGCGTTTCACAAACAGCAGGTCGCCGAAAGCCGGCTTGTCCGAGAATGCAATCTTCCTGGCAAGCCGTTGTGCGGTAAAGTAGATTAATTTCCGGTCTTTCTTGCTGGTGTCGGCGCGCTGTTCCAGCTGAACCAGACGGCGATCGACGTCTTCAAGTTGCAGCGTCAGAACGTCCAGTTGGCCTGGGTCGGAGCTTTCTCTCAGTCGTCGAGCCAGTTGGAGGCCCCGTTGGACCACGTCGCGCGTGTGGGCAAGCTGAAAGCCCCCATCCGCCGCAGGACTCCGACCTTGCGCTGCCCCGGCTTGCGCGCTGACCGAGTGCCGTCCAACGCTCTTCTGGTCGGCCGGTTTGCCGAGTGCGACGTTGACGTCCGGCGCATCAATCCCATACACCTCAACTTCGTCCAAGGCCAGGTGGCACACACCGGAAACGCTCAGACGCACGAAGCGCCCTGAGGGATGTTCGCCGGACCAACCCACGGTAAGCGGCCGGCCGATCCTTGCGCCATAGAACGTTGTGCCGTCGTGTTGATAGATCGTCGTAAACGATTTCGGCTGATCGTCACGCGCGACTTCGATGCGTAGGCGGCGAGTCCTCGGTGCCAGGCCGCCGTCCGTTCGGTTGTAGACGACGATGCGATCCAGACGGTAATTGCGCCCCAGATCGACTTGCCACCACGGGTCCGTTTCGCCGACGGCGACATGAAAACCGAAACGACCGTTCTTTACACCATCCACAGCTCCCGCCGCGTCTTGAACGGTCGTAACTCCCTGCGTGTTGACCCGAACCGGTTGACCAGGTTCGGTCCGCGTGGCCGCGAACCAGCGATCAGCCTCCACCCAGTCGGCCTCGATCATTCTGGTCCATGCCGCCACGCTGCCCGGTTCACTACGTTCGGCCATGGGATCGGACGCGAATCCCCATTCACGTCCCAGCAACACCACCGTTCCCACGGTGATCATTATGCGGATGATCCTCCGACGCGTCTTGTCGCAGATCAAAAACATGTTCGAACTCCGTGGCCGGGGCTGAATAACATCGATTCCCACATCATTCTTCTGTACTCAATTCACACAGCGGTCACACTCGATAGGTCCGCACCCGTTCCATGCACTGGTTTGCGACGTGAATCGAAGGAACGCCATGGACCTGATACAACACGCCGCCACACAGTTCGTGTTGCTCGAGCCGGATCATAAACGCGTTGTACTCGGCCTTGACGACCAGCGGCATGTCGCCCGTCCGTGCCTGCAACTCGCCAAGCACTTCGAAGGCCAATGGAAAGCCGATGTCATCCATCAGGAACATGGCTCGCAAGCCCGTGATCGTACGGACGGCTTCCAACAGGTGGCGGCCATTGCCGTGGATATGCACGACGCCGCCGTCGTACCGCGCGAGCATTCGCTCGACCGGCTCCCGGCCCCACCGTTCAAAATACTCGACCGACGTCATGTGGAACGGATCGACACTCTCCGATACGACGCGTCCCGGTATCCACTGGACCATGTTACTGCACGTACCGCCCGCCAATGTCGGCGCCAGATCAAAGAACGTGTCCTGCACCATCACGTTCAGATCATGCGCCAGGTCAATGGCACGACGAACCATCTCGGGACGCTCGTCGAGGCTGAGATAGGTTCGCGTCGCGCCGAGCAACTCGAAGACGAAATTCAGACTGTCGATCAGGATGAAATGGCTGATCCCGAACTTCCCCGCCGCTGATTTGGCAAACGTCTCCGTCTGATCCTTGAATTGCCGGAACCACGGGTGGTTCGTGTCCAGTCTCAACCGATCGAAATCGGCCCAATCGTCCAGAATCGGTGCGACCATGGACGAAATCCACCCGTTCTCGGGATGGGCCATGAACTGCACATCGCCGCCAAGCAGCCCACCATAGAGACCCTGATCGAATTCGCTCAGGTAGGCCGTCGGGATCGAGTCGTCTTCGAGCGACGTCCGATCTTCCAGCAACGAATCCCAAAATGCGATTCGCGCGACCGGGTCCGGGTAATCGCAATAGCCCTCTTGGTATTCGGCATGAAAACGGGCAAGGGTCTTTGAGGGGACCTCCATCACCGCAAAGAGACGGTCCGGCGCCCGTCGCTCGTAGAGTGATTGCAACCGGGATAGCGCGGCGGTTGCGTTCTTCTTGTAGGCCAACGGATGGTTCATGTCGGTGGCGTGTCCGCAGCGATTGAGTGAGGGATGCGCTCAACAAGAGAAAACGTAACGCGCCCAAGTGCATCGCCGGGTCTTTATCTTAACCGGTAACACTTCCCACGGCCAATGTGTTACAAAAAAGGGGTCCGTAAAGTCTGGCCCGCCCTTACAACGACGGCCATCCAGCGCCGGTCGTCTATCCGGACTTCTCGAATCAACAGGTCCCGCCCTTGGAGTGTCTCCGATGAACGTGTTGATCAGTGCTAGAGCCGTCCGTTGTTTACTGATCGGTTGCTGGATTGCCGCAAGTTGTGAAGCGGCACATGCCGGCGAAGATAATCGTCAGCAAAAGGCTGAGCAGGTGAGAAGGAGTTGGTCGAGCGAGGTTCGGCTGGCGCTCGAATTCGAAGAAACGAGTCAATGGCATGGTGGCCGGCACGTTACGTCGCCTCGCAAGTCCGGCGGCGGCGCATTGAAGTGGGATCGGCACATCAAGAACTCGATGCTCGAATGCCAAACCGTGCCGCACGATCTGTCGGCGTTTAATATCGTCTCCTTCTGGCTGCATTCCAATCTGGCCAGCGATGAAACATTCATGATCATTCTGCCGTCAACCGGACAAACGAAGAAGAACTCCTACTACTCGCACAAAGTCACCGTGGATTGGGAGGGCTGGAAGAAAATCGAATTGCACTTTCGATCGTTTGGTCGAGCTCGATCGCCTGCCGGCTGGGACAAAATCGACCGAATTCGATTGGCGGCAGCCGGGTGGAACCAGTATCCGACCGATCAGACCGTCTGGGTACTCGATCAAATCGAGTTCCGTTATTCGTCGGAGCCCTATCGGCCAACGATCACAGCGAAGCAGTATGTGGCGGCGCCCGATCGAACAGAATACCTTGCCCGGCTCCGTCCGGACCATCCCCGGCTCATTCTGTTGGACGAGGACCTTCCTGCACTCAAGCAGTTCATCAAGAACGACGATCGAGGTCGGGCATGGTACCAGGCGGCGAAGGCCGAGGCCGAACGACTCTACCGTCGACCGGTGAGGAAGCACGTTCTGCCCGACGGGCGACGACTCTTGTCCATCTCGCGCGACGAAGTGAATCGGATGTACCATTGGGGGTTCTTCTACCGATTGGAAGGCGATCGAAAATGGCTGGATCGAGCGTGGCGAGAGTTGGAAGCGATCGTCGCTTTCCCGGATTGGAATCCGAGTCACTACCTGGATACGGCCGAGATGATGCATGCCACGGCGATCGGCTACGATTGGTTCTATCACGGTCTGACGGAAAGACAGCGGCAGACGATCCGGGACGGACTGTGGCAACATGGGCTTCGCCTTTCTCACGCTGCTTACATGGGACTGGAAGCGGAAGGAATGCAGGGCTGGCGACAGGTGACGAATAACTGGAATTTCGTCTGCAATGGCGGGTCCAGCCTGGCGGCGATGGCAGTGCTGGAAGATCAACCCGGCCCCTGTACCGAAATCCTCGACCAGGGTTTCCAGTACATTCAGATACCGCTTGAACACTTCGAGCCCGATGGAGCATGGTGGGAAGGTGTCGGCTACTGGTCTTACGCGATGCGTTACTTCGTGCCTTACCTTCGCGGCATGGAAACGGCGTTCGGGACCGACTTCGGGTTCGTCGCCGGGTTGAAAGGGACCGGTTTCGACAAGGCGGGTGACTTTCCAGTCTATCTGGTCAGCCCGCTGGGTGGCATTTACAATTTCGCCGATTCCGGTTCGGGTGGAGGCCGATTCGAACATCCCTACCTGTTCTATTTGGGAAGCCGTTTTCATCGCCCACTCTATCGATACTTTCAGGAGCAACAAACTTCCGGCGGCTTGACCGATCTGCTCTACTACGAGCCTCTTGCCGCATCAGCGACTGTCGATGATCTACCCCTCGATCGACATTTTCGGGGCACCGAGGTCGCGACCATGCGCGGAAGCTGGACCGATCGTGATACGTCGTTCGTAGGGATCAAGTGTGGGAAGAACGGCATCGCGCACGCTCATCAGGACCTTGGCAGCTACATATTCTATGCGCTCGGTGAGAAGTGGCTCGTCGATCTGGGGACCGAGCATCAGACGTATCTTGGCCACCAGCACCACTTGCCCAGATCGCATTTCTATCGGATACGAGAGGAAGGTCATAATCTGCTCGTATTCAACCCGAGCGATGCGTATTGTCAGGATGGCAAAGGGTCGGCGGTGATTGAACGCATGGAGTCGTCGCCCGATCAGGCACTTGCCGTTGCCGATCTGACGAACGCCTACCGACGCGATGCGCTCTCGGTCAAACGCGGATATCGGTTGTTCGCCAATCGAACAGCGCTACTGGTTCAGGACGAATTCACGGCCAGGAAGCCGAGCGACGTGTGGTGGTTTGCCCACGGGGATCGGAACACCGACTACTCCGTGAACCAGGACGGAACGATTGTCACCATGCGCCGCGGTGGCAAACGCTGCCGGGCCGAACTCCTGTCGCCGTCGAACGCCAGGTTCCTGGTCGTGGATGCTGCGCCGCTTCCGTCGTCGCCGAACCCCAGTATTCAGGACCCGAACGACGGATTCCAGAAGCTGACGATCCACCTTCAGCAAGTCGAGCAGGCCACAATCGCCGTACAGTTCGTGCCGCAAGAGGGTCCGAGTGAAGCCCCCCACTCGAAGGCCCGCGTATCGCCGCTCGCCGACTGGAGTTTGTAATTGCAACCTCGTGTCACTGCTCATGCTCACACAGATTCTCGACCGAACACCCGTTTTGGGCGCGCACCGCACGATCTTCCGAGTCACCTTTTTTTCTTGGACGCGCGCACAAAATGGGCAGCACCGGTCCGATGGGAGACGGGTTCTTGTGCCGACCCTTGCCAGGCTACTGAGTGATGGGCCGGCGTGCCCGGCAGGTTCAAATCGCAGTAACCGTTCACGGCCAAAGGCCGTGAGCGGTTACGGTAACGTTTCGATACAAGC
>CAYNDU010000300.1:0-7214 GCA_964395615.1 uncultured Pirellulaceae bacterium
GCAAGAAGATGAAGCAGAAGAGTTTTGCCGCTGCCGTACATCGAGAAGATATTGTTAGCGGCGCCGAAGACCTGGGCGTCGAGCTCAACGAGCATATTCAGTTCGTCGCTGACGCAATGGCCGACCATGCGGAAGCGCTCGGGCTGGCCGCCCCGGAATGAGTTTTTGGCTATCGCCGTTTCTTGCGGCTGGCCAGCGAATCGTCGAGCGTCGATTTCTTACGCAAAATGTGATGATAGTGTTGCGCGAACCGATGCGCCTCGTCACGGACGTATTGCAGAAGGCGCAACGCGTACGCATGGCGACTCAGCCTCAACGGTTCACTTTTCCCCGGCAGGTAGATCTCCTCGTTGCGCTTCGCCAGGGAAAGAACCACCGGGGGAGTGATCTCCTGCTCGCGAAACGCCGATAGGGCGGCTCGCAACTGGCCCTTGCCGCCGTCGATCAACACGATATCGGGAAAGACGTCGGACTCATTTGCCAGACGCCGATAGCGTCGCGATATGACCTCGTGAATACTCTGGTAATCATCGTTTCCCTCCACCGCTCGGATCTTGTAGTGCCGGTACCCTGGCTTGAACGGCATACCATCCAGGAATTGCACCAAAGACGCGACCGTTTGACGGCCCTGCAAGTGGGCGATGTCCACCCCTTCAATCGACCGCGGCGTTTGACTCAGCTTCAGAACCTGTCGAAGTCCGTTGAGTCCTTTCTTGGGGTCGATATGGAAGACCTCGGGTTGCACATGCGTGTCGAGCTCGCCTCGCTGATCGAGCGTCTCGAGCATCCGGATGTCGTCACGGAGTCGCGCGGCGCGCTCGTATTGCAGTGCTGCCGACGCCGATTGCATCTCAGAATGCATCTGCTTCAGGACGGTCCGCTTACGCCCCTCGAGAAAGAGCTGCAGGCGCCGGATGTCGCGACGATAGTCTTCCTGGTCGATGCGAAAATTACAGGGGGCCGTGCACTGGTTGATGCTGGCCAGCAGGCAGGGGCGGAACCACTTCCAACGTTCGTCGTTCTGCTCAATGTCGAGCGAACACGTACGAAACTTGAAAATGCGCTGCAGAACCTGGACCGCACCGCGCAATCCGCCCGCACTGGCAAAGGGCCCATATAACTTGACTCCGTGCTGCCGAGGTTCGCGAGTCACCTCGACACGAGGGAAATCTTCACGGGTCGTGATCATCAAATACGGAAACGTCTTGTCGTCTTTCAGCTCCTTGTTGTGTTTCGGCTGGATGTCCTTGATCAACCGGGACTCGACGAGCAGCGCATCCACCTCGCTATCACAGGCAATGAAGTCCGCGTCCGCGATCTCGCCGACCCAACCCGACGTCCGTAACTCCTCCGAGGCTCCCTTCAGGAAATAGCTGCCGGCGCGCGACCGGAGGTTCGTCGCTTTGCCGACATAAATCACTCGCCCCGCAGAGTCCTTGAATAGATAGACACCCGGAGCTTGCGGAAACTGACGCACCCGGTCTCGAGCTGTCTGCGATTCCTGGCGCTCGCCGCTATCTTCGGCGTCGGCGCGTGCAGCGTCCCCTCGATCCGTCACGGCTCGTTCACCATCGTCTTCAGCGACCGGTTCGTTGGGCCGATCATCAGACGCCCTCGCGTCCGAGGCACTCGCACTGGGGCTGGAAGACGGTGCAGTCGTCTCTTCCGGCTCTTCGGCGGTCGAGTCGCTCATCGGATCGAGGTTCCTCTATTCGATCTCATCCACGAATTGGCGGATGTCACGTTCAAGAGCTGACAGGCGATTGCCCAGATCGTTTCGTGCCTGTCGCAGATTATCCCACGAACCGGGCTCCTGATAGGTGAAGAGATAGAACTTGATCTTGGGTTCCGTTCCGCTGGGTCGGGCGGCGAAGTAGTTGCCGGCTACGTCGAGCTCGAGCATAACCAGGTTGCCATTCGGACCGTTGAGAGGCTGAGTTGTCTCGCCGCAACGAACTTGCTGGTTCAGGTAGTCTCGGACGGCCTGGACGGCAAGACCACCCAGTTGTTTCGGCGGCTGTTCCCTGAGTCGCTGCATGACCCGTTGCATCCGGGCCATCCCCTGGGAACCCTCCATCTTGATCGTGACCAGTCGCTCTTGATGCAGCCCGTGCCGCTGAAATAACTCGTCCAAGTACTCGTGGATCGACTTTCCGGCCGCCTTGAGCGTGGCCGCCATTTCCGACATCAACAAGCAGGCAAGCGCGCCGTCTTTGTCCCGAGCATACGATCCGGCCAGATATCCGTGCGATTCCTCCGCGCCAAACACGAAACGGTCCGGCCCACGCTCGTCAATAACTCCGCCGATCCACTTGAATCCCACGAGCAAGTCACCTTCGGTACTTACGCCGTAGTGGTCGGCGATCCGTCGGATCAAGTCGGTCGTTACCAGCGTCTTGACCACGTAATGCTCAGGAGTCAACGTGCCGGCCTTGCGGCGTTGACTGAGCACATAATCAGTCAACAGGGCGGCGAGCTGGTTGCCGGTGAACGTGGCCCACGAGTCGGGGTCGTTTAAATCTTTTGGAGCCGCGCATCCCATGCGATCACAATCAGGGTCGGTCGCCAAGGCAAGGTCAGCCCCGGTGCGCCGGGCATGATCGATCATCGCGTCAAAGACTCGCGGATTCTCGGGATTCGAAACATGACCGGGCACGTTCGGGAAATCACCGTTCGGTTCGGCGTGATCGGCAAAAACTTCGACAGCCTCGAATCCGGCTTCATGAAGGACGGGCACCACCGCCGTGGTGCCAACTCCGTGCAGAGGCGAATAGAGAATTCGAACGTCGCGCGCTCGGCTTAAACTCTGCGCAGCGACCTGGCCGACGAACGACGCATCCGATTCCTCCGTGCAACAGATGATCTTGCCGGCCTCGACCGCTTGATCAAATTCCACTCGCGGAATCTCTTTGGCCGCAAGCACACAATCGATAATGGCTTTGTCGTGCGGCGGCAAAACCTGACCACCGGTCGACCAGTAGACTTTCACCGCGTTATCACTCGGCGGATTATGACTTGCGGTCACCATGATCCCACAATCACAACCCTTGTCTCGCACCAGATAGGACAACTGAGGCGTGCTGCGGATCGATTCAAGCAGGAAGACCTGGAATCCGGCAGCCACCATGATTCCCGAACAAAGCTGGGCAAAATGGAACGAGCGGTGCCGGGTGTCGAAAGCGATCGCACAGGTCGGCGACTTCGAGCCCATACTCTGGCTCAATACGTAATCCGCAAGCCCGCGAGCGCTTTCGCCAATCGTGCGGTCGTTAATGGCGTTGCAGCCGATCGGGTACATGCGGCCTCGTCGTCCACCGGTGCCAAACGGAATGATCGTCCAAAAGACGTCGTCCAACGTCTTCCATTCCCCGTTCGACACGTGTTTCAGGACCTGCGGCACGTACTCGGCATACTCCGGTTGGGTGAGCCACTGTTCGAGGTTCTCGGCCGCAGAGGAACTGAGACTGCCCCGCTCGACGGCCTGACGTGCCAGGTCCATTGCCTCGTTACTGTCCATCTCTCTCCCTTCCTTCAGGCTCAAGTAGCGATTTTGTGCACGGACGATTCTACGGGGCGACACTGGCTCAGAGCAACCGGTGGACCCTCGCCAAACGCAGATTGCCTGACGTACTTTCCTCTGCCTGTGGATTATATTAGAGTCTGTCAGCCATTGACCAACGAACAGGAGAGGGGTACACGAAGGATGTCCGAATTGATTGTCAGCGTGTCGGGACTGCGAGGTGTGATTGGCGAGCAACTGAATCCGGAGCTGGCCGCTCGGTTCGCGGTGGCGTATGCCTTCGGCCAACCCGAGGGTGCCCTGGTGTTGTCCCGGGATGGCCGGGCAACAGGCGGTCTATTGTGCGACGCCATTCGCGCGGCCCTCCAGGCCTCCGGTCGAGACGTGGTGGACATTGGAGTGGCGGCGACTCCAACCGCCGGCATTCTGGTACGCAGTGAAGGAGCCGCGGGAGGTATCCAGGTTTCGGCCAGCCATAATCCGGCCGAATACAACGGGATTAAGCTCTTTTCCGAGCAGGGGTGTGTCCTTTCGGCAGCCGCCGGCAGCGAAGTGCTCGCTCGATTTGAATCCGGTTGTGCAGGGTGGGTCGCCTACGACCGGATCGGGCAATCGCGGTCGCTCGACGACACAACCTCCGAACATGCCCGAAGTGTTATGGGTCGCGTCGACGTGGATGCCATCCGTGCCTGTGGCTTTCGAGTCGTTTTGGACTCGAATCACGCATCCGGTAGTCGACTGGGCAAGATCCTGCTCGAAGAGTTGGGGTGCCAGGTGACGGCCATTGGCGATCAGCTGGACGGCCAGTTCGCGCATCGACCGGAGCCGACCGAGGAAAACCTGCGCGGTATATGCCGGCGAGTGACGGACGAGCGGGCTGCGGTGGGGTTTTGCCAGGACCCGGACGCCGACCGATTGGCCGTGATCGACGAGCAGGGGCGTTACGTTGGAGAAGAATACACGCTGGCACTCTGCCTGGACCAGGTACTCAGCGAGAATCCGGGCCCGGTGGTAACAAACTGTTCGACCAGCCGCATGGCGGGCGATCTGGCCGACAAGTACGGAACCGTTTGTCACCTGGCGGCGGTGGGCGAGGCGAACGTGGTCGAACAGATGCGGCGGCAACAGGCCGTCTTCGGCGGCGAGGGCAACGGCGGGCCGATCGATCCGGAGGTCGGAATGATTCGCGACAGCTTCGTCGGGATGGCCTGGATTCTGCATGCCATGGCAAAGCGGGGAGAGTCGATCAGCGAACTGGCCCAGCGTCTGCCGAAGTACGCCATTTGCAAACAGAAGCAGCCAATCGACCGTGAGCGACTGGAAGCTGCCCAGGCGGCACTCGAACGGCGTTTCTCGAACGCCCGGTTGAACCGGCTCGACGGTCTTCGGCTCGACTGGGACGATCGCTGGTTACTGGTACGAGCGAGTAATACTGAGCCGATCATGAGAATCATCGCCGAGGCAAAAACTGAATCGGAGGCGTCTGAACTTTGTGCCGCCGCTGCGGCCATCATCGCCGGCGTTTGAGACGAATGGACGAGAGCGGCCCGGTTTGGCCGCCGGTCGATGTCTGTCGCAGGCCGGATCAACTCGACCGCTGATCGCCTTTATCCGAGGATCCGTCTCTCGCCTCGATACGATCCAGGCCGACCCACGGTCTCAGGACACTGGGAATGTTGATCGATCCATCGGCCTGCTGGTGGTTCTCGAGCAGCGCTACGAGCGCTCGACTGATGGCAATCGCGGTTCCATTGAGCGTATGGACAAGCTGAGTCCCGCGTTGGCCGTGCGTTTTGAAGCGGATGTTCAGGCGTCGCGCCTGGTAGTCGGTGCAATTCGATGTACTGGTGACCTCGCCCCATTCGCCCTGTTCGCCTCGTCCCGGCATCCAGGCTTCCAAATCGAATTTCCGATAGGCGGGTCCGCCCAGGTCGCCGGTGGCCGTATCGACGACACGATAGGGAATCTCAAGCGCGTCGAACAACTGGCACTCGATGTCCCGCAGAGTGTCGAGCATCGCTTCGCTCTGGTCAGGGAGCGTGAAAGCGAACATCTCGACCTTGGTGAACTGGTGGACTCGATACAAACCTCGCGACGCGCGGCCTGCAGCGCCGGCCTCGGTGCGGAAGCAATGGCTGATCCCACACAATTTCAGGGGCAGCTGATCGGATGGAACGACGGTTCCGGCGAGCAGACCGCCGAGGGTGATCTCCGCCGTGGCGACGAGGTTCAGATTCGTGTTTTCAATGCTGTAGATTTGCGTTTCCGGGCCGCGCGGGATGTACCCGGTCCCCTGCAGGATTTCGGTATACGCCAGATCAGGAGTCACGACTGGCGTGAATCCCTGCTCGATCAAATGTCGCACGGCAAACTGTTGCAGTGCCAATTCGAGCAACACGGCTTCATTCTTCAGAAAGTAGAAACCATGGCCGGCCACCTTGGCTCCGCCTTCAAAGTCGATCAGGTCGAGTTGTTCGGCCAGTTCGACATGGTCCCTGGCGGGAAAATCGAGTGATTTCGGGTCAGTCTTGCCTCGCGACAACTCCAGATTGGCCTTATCATCTTCTCCCACCGGCGCCGCCGGATGGGACAGATTGGGGATGCCCGCCTGAATTTCCTGAACGGCCTGGTCGAGCTGGTCGACTTCTCGCTGGACGGAATCCTTCTGATCGCGAAGGCGCCGCCCCTCGTCCTTGCGCGCGTCGCGTTCGGCCGAATCCTTGGCTCTGCCAATCGACTTGGAGACGGCGTTCGCCTGGCGATTGAGGTCCTCGACCCGGTGCTGTTTCTCACGACGCTGCTGTTCGAGTTCGACCAATCGGTCGACGTCGGCCGTCACACCTCTTTGCCGGCAGTTTTGCTTGACCTGGTCCGAGTGTTCGACGATGTATTTGCGATCGAGCATGCGTCAATGGGCTCCGTTTGTGCGCTGGTTGGAGGACCGGCCGCAGTTCCTTCAAGGGCTCGCGAGTCTTGCGTCGAGCGGCAGTCAACATTTGCCCCTGCCGGTGTCAGGGATGTAGGACCCGCGGGACTCACGCATCGGGTGTAATCTTGCCCAGGGCTTCCCACAAATGGGCGCTTGCGCGTATCCCTCGATGGAAGTCGGCCAGACTGAATTTTTCGTTGGGACCGTGCGTATTGTCATCGTCCTGGCCCCAGCCGAGCAACAACGAGTCAACGCCCAGCCTTTCCCGAAAAGTATTGACGATCGGAATGGACCCACCCTCTCGAATAAATACGGGTGGACGGCCAAAGCCGCATTCAATGGCCTTGGCGGCGGCATCCATATAGGGGCTGTCGAGTGGTACGACAATCCCGCTGGCGCCGTGCAAATCGACCAATTCGAGCTGGATACCGGGTGGGCATTGCGACTCCAAGTACTCACGCAACGCGACTTGGAGCTTGACAGGATCCTGGTCAGGGACTAACCGAAAGCTGATCTTGGCTCCCGCTTTGCCCGGAATGATCGTCTTGGCCCCTTCTTCCTGGTACCCGCCCCAGATTCCATTAATGTCGCAGGTGGGCCGAGCCCACCGTCGCTCGAGCGTCGTGTAACCGTCTTCGCCGGCGAGTCCATCCACGCCGAGCCTCTGCTGGGACATCTGCTGATAGCATAGTAAGTAATTGTTGTATTGATTCTTCTTCTGTTAAGTTATCAAATTTAAAATAGATGTAACTCGGCAATATATTG
>CAYNDU010000301.1:0-7202 GCA_964395615.1 uncultured Pirellulaceae bacterium
GCTGTCCGGCGTGAAGAGTCGAGCTTGCTGCATTGGTGAGCTGATCTAATGAGCGTTCTTGCCGACTGACCGTGCCCGACCCGGCGATGATCTCCTGAATCTGCTCGACGGGAAGCGAGCCGGTGCCGTCTAAGGGAAGTGCCACGCCTCGCAAATGCGTCAGGCTTCCAGCCAGAATAGAGCCACCCTGGGCGGCGGTCAGGCTCGATCGTTCGTCGGCACTTACGTCCTCAAAACGGGTCAGGGCTGCGAGATCTACAATGCTCTGTGCTCCGTCGGCCGTGACCGCAATGCTCCGAGCCCGAGTATCGCCGCCGGTGCCGTCCATCATGGTTTCGACAGTGCGCAGATCAACTCGACCGCCGGCAACGGCGGCAATCGAAATATCTGAATTAAAGGCCGTGCTGCCGGTAATACTCGTCAGATGCGATAGGTCGAGTACCGAACCCGTTCCTTCCGCCCGCAACTGTCGCAGCTGATGGGTTCCGGTCGTTGAGTGCGAGTAAGTGGTGGCCGCCGGAAGCGCCAACGTGACACCATCGCGCACGATAAACGTCGCTCCGTCAATTGTGGAAGCAGAGTTGAGGTTGGCGGTTGCTCCGCCGGTCAAGGTCAGCGAACTACGAGTGAAATCGGTGACGAGATGCAGGTCGAGAGCAGCGCGATCGACGGTGAAAGAGGTGTCGGTCGCTTTCGCCAGGCTGTCAAACGAACGGTCCGTCGCCTCGACCGAAACGGATCCAGAAGTCATCTCCTGAATCTGTGAGATTGCGATGCCGGACAATCGGTCCAGGGCCAATGAGACACCTTGCAAATGCGTCAGAGTGCCGGCCAGAATGGTGCCACCCAGACGTGTGACGAGGCTCGACCGTTCGTCCAAATTCACATCCTGGAACGTTGTCAGGTTTGACAAGTCAACAAGGCTCGTTCGACCGTCCGCCGTGACGGAAACGCCGCGCGCTCGTGTATCTCCTCCTGTTCCATCGACGATCGTGACGACATTGCTCAGATTCACTCGCCCGCCGGCCACGGCAGCAATCGCAATATCTGAATTAAAGGCCGTACCACCCGAGATGCTTGTTAACCGAGAAAGGTCCAACACCGAACCGACGCCTTCAGCGCGAAACTGTCGCAGTTGATGTGTGCCGGTTGTTGCGTGTGCATACGTCGAAATCGATGGGAGTGACAATGTCACACCGTCGTAGACCAGAAAGCTGGCTCCATCGATCGTGGTCGCAGCATCCAGGTTGGCCGTTGCTCCGCCCGTCAAAGTGAGCGAGCTATGCGAGAAGTCGTTGACCATCCCGAGGTCCAAGGGCACGCGATCAGCAAAGAAACTGGTAGCTGTCGCCGACGTCAGGCTGTCAAATGCAATCCCTCGCCCACGGACCGTTATCGATGCGCCTGAAATGTCCTGGATTTGCGTGACCGGGATCGTGCCGTCACTGGTCAGTGTCACCGCAACCGTCTGCAGTTGAGTGAGGTTCGGTGCAACGATGGTGCCGCCATGACTGGCCGACAACCGCGAACGCTCGTCGGCGTTGGCATCCTGCACGCTGGTAAGGGCAGTCAAATCGATGACACTGGACCGGCCCTCTGCGTTTATCGTAATGCTACGAGATCGCGTATCGCCGCCCGATCCATCGACGATCGCTCCGACCGAACTCAGGTTGACACGACCACCGCCCATCGCCGTGATGGCGATGTCTGAATTGAAGGCCGTACTGCCGGTGATATGTGTCAGTGTGGAAAGATCAATTGTTGACCCGTTCCCTTCCGCGTGGAACTGTCGCCGTTGGTGGGCGCCCGTCGCAGCGTGCACATAGGTGGTCGCGGCCGGCAGTGCCAGAGTCACTCCATCGTGGACGATAAAACTCGCACCATCAATGTTCGCAGCAGCGTCCAGGTTGGCGGTCGCTCCGCCCGTAAGGGTCAACGAGCTGCGAGAGAAATCGGTTACAAATCCAAGGTGTGTCGCAACTTGATCGATCGTGAAACTGGTCCCGGTAGCCGCCGTGAGACTATCGAAGGATCGGGGGGCTCCGCTGATGGCGACGACGCCCGAGTCAATTTGCTGCAGCGAGGCAATCGACATCGTGCCCGTGCCGTCCAGCGGCAACGAGACACCCTGAAGGTGGCTCAGACTGCCGAGGAGAACCGTTCCTCCCAAGCGAGCCACCATACTCGATCGCTCGTCCGTATTTCCGTCCGCCAGGCTCGTGAGGCTCGTCAGGTCAATAACGCTGCCGTTTCCGTCCGCCGTTACCGAGACACTCCGAGATCGAGTGTCGCCACCGGCCCCGTCCGTCATTGTCGTCACGCTGGTCAAGTTGACTCGGCCGCCGGCGATCGCGGTGATCGAGGTATCGGCATTAAGCGCCGTCCCGCCCGTGATCGTTGTCAGTTGTGGGAGGTCGACTACAGAACCTGCTCCTTCGGCGTGGAACTGGCGAAGTTGGTGCGCACCCGTGGTGGCATGCGCATACGTGGCGAGGTTCGGCAAAGACACGGTTCCACCGTCAAGCGCAAGGAAACTTACGCCGTCGGCTTGCGTCGCACCGGTTGCCAGAAGGGACGCCTGCGATCCAATGGCCGTGAACGACGTGTTCGCACTCATCGACACTGGCCCGCGCAATTCCGACGGCCCGCGCACCAGGAGTGATGTCGACGTGAACTGAAGACTTTCATCGCTGATAATCGAACGGACCGATTTGTCTGGTCCGTCGACGATTACACTTACGTCGATTCCCGGTACACTGACGATCACATCGCTGCGTGACCCGGGTACGTGACCCGTGCTCCAATTGGAACCGTCGTTCCAGTTTCCGTCCGCCGAAATCCACTCCACCGCTCCGGGAAGGTCGGCGATATGAGTGAACTCGATTTGGATGGCGTTGGAGGGCGAATTTCCTGCCGCATCGGCAATGATCGTGGGATCCAATGTAAGTAGAAACCGACCGGACGAAAGTTGATTCGTTGGGATAATCGTCAATTGTTGGGCGACGGAGGTTGCCGAACTGATCGGTATGATTACGTCGTCACCACCTCCGGCGGCCGCATCGGCGCCGAAGTCGACAAGGGTCACACCGTTGCGATGGACGCGAGTTGCGTCGAGCCGTTCGTTGAAGTCAATTTGCAGAGCGGACAAACCATGGGAAATACCCTGGTCGCTGATATTGCCGCCGACGACCACCGGGGGTTCGTTGTCGGTTCCTTCGCCGGAGCCGCCGCCCCCGGAGCCGTCATCGACATTTCCGTTCACGTCGACGTTGATCAAGTTGATGGGGCCGCTGCCGACGAGCACCGTCGCATCGTTGGTCGCCGATAGTCGAGATTTCGCATCGGCGTTGTCGTCGTAGAAATTGGCCAGCAAGTGGAGGTCGACCAAACTCCCGGCGCCGTCCGCTGAGACGATAATCTCGCGGGCCCGCGTGTCTCCGCCACGAACCTCAACAATTTCACTCAACGCCCCCAGATCCACCGTTCCACCGGCCGTCGCTTCGACGGCCAGATCGGAATTGAAGGCCGAGCCTCCTGTCACGCTTCGAAGGAGCGGAAACTCCAGTCTGCTGGCTGCGCCGGATGCACGCCATGTTCGCCGTTGGCTATTTCCGGTGGCACTGTGAGCGTAGCGTATGGCTGACGGCAAGGCCAACGTAACGCCGTCGTTGACAAAGAAACTGGCCCCATCGATGTTCGACGCCTTGCTCAGATCGGCCGTACCGCCGCTTGTAAGCGTTACGGACGATCGGGCCAGGCTGCGAACCTGGCTCAAGTCAAGATGGACCCCGTTCACGGCAAAGGCAGTTCCCGTGGCCGTCGTGAGCGCCGGGAAGGCCACGTTCGCGCCTCCGACGGTGACAGAGCTGTTCATTAATGACGTTATTTGCGATGTCGGGAACGTACCCGTCCCGTCGATCACGAGATTCCCGCCACGAACGTCGTTCAATTGACCGGCTACGATCGTGCCACCGTTGCGCGCGATCAATGCGGCCCGCTCGTCGGGGTTAACGTCCTGGACCGTTGTCAGCCGACTCAGATCAACGACGCTTGAAGCTCCCTCGGCCAGAACCGAAACACTTCGAGCACGAGTGTCACCACCCGGACCGTCCATGATCTGCGTCGTGCCGCTCAAGTCGACACGCCCACCGGTCAATGCCTCCAAGGCGATATCACTATTGAAAGCGCTCGATCCTGTGAAACTGGTTATGTGCGACAGGTCAAGAATCGCACCCTGTTCGGCTCGTAGCGTTCGTCTTTGGTGAGTACCGGTGGTCGAGTGCGTGTATCGCGTCGCGGAGGGCAGGGCCAAGGTTACTTGTCCGCTGACCAGAAGGCTGGCCCCGTCGATGCGGGAGGCGGCGGCCAGATCGGACGTGGCCCCATCGGTCAGAGTCACAGAGCCTCTCGTCAGGTCTTCGAGGTGACTCAAGTCGACATGCACCGCCGTGGCCGAGATGGCCGTTTCGACCGCCGCCGTCAGCGCCGGAAATGCGTAATCCCGGCCGCTGAGCGTCAGGGCACTTTGCGACAGGGACACGATTTGGGAAATGGGCAGAGTGCCGGTCGAGTCGAGGGTGATCGCGACCCCCTGCAAGTCCGTCAGGGTCGGTGCGATCAACTCTCCTCCGTCGGCTGCGTGCAGGACCGACCGTTCGTCCGAATTGGAGTCCCGAACCGTGGTGAGCGACGTCACGTCAACGATGCTGCCGACGCCCTTGGCGCTGAGTGTAATGCTACGTGCGCGCGTATCACCCCCCACCCCGTCCATGATCTGCGTCACGCCGCTCAAGTCGACGCGTCCACCGCTCTCCGCCTCCACGACAAGATCACCGTTGAATGCCGTGGAACCGGTGATGCTCGTGATTCCTGACAGGTCGAGCAGGGCGCCCTGTTCCGCTCTCAGCAGATGACGCTGGTGTGTCCCGGTCGTTGCGTGCGCGTAGCGCGTTGCCATCGGCAGTGCCAGCGTAACGGGGCCGCTGACCTGAAAACCGGCACCGTCGATCTGCGATGCGGCACTCAGGTCAGCCGTTGCGCCACCGGTGAGCGTCAGAGAACCGCGTGTCAAGTTGGTCAGGTGGCTCAAGTCGGCATGAACGCCGGTAACGCTGATGGCCGTTTCGACGGCCGACGTCAGGCCTGGGAATGCGTAGTTCTGGCCGCTCAGTGACAAAACGCCCTGATTCAACGATTCGATTTGAGCGACGGGCAACAAGCCGGTGCCGTCCAAAGCAACGGACACTCCACTCAGGTCTGACAGAAGGGGTGCGACGATCTGACCACCGTCAGAGGCACTCACCACGGATCGTTCGTCCGTATTGACATCCTGAATCGTGGTCAGCCGCGACAGGTCGACCACGCTTCCCGGTCCGGTACTGCGAACCGTGACACTACGTGCTCGAGTATCACCTCCACTGCCGTCGACGATCTGCGTAACGCCGCTCAGTGTGACTCGGCTTGCGCCCTGGGCTTCGATAAGTATGTCGCCGTTAAACGCGGTCGAGCCCGTGATACTGGTAATGTTCGGAAGATCCAGGACCGATCCGTCGAAGGCTTGAAGCCGTCGTAGCTGGTGCGCTCCCGTGGCTCCATGGTCATACCTGGTGGCTGCCGGGAGGTTCAGCGTTACGCCGCCCCCCACGACAAAACTCGCTCCATCAATGTTTGATGCTGAGGGCAGATCGGTCGTACCGCCGTTGGCCAGCGTCACCGAACTGCCGGTGAGATCCGATAAGACTCGCATGTCGACAGCCACACCGTCGATATCGAACGAGGTGAAATGGGCCGTCGCCAGACGGTCAAAGGAAACCGATGAGCCACTCAACGTAACCCGGCTCGAAACGAGCCGCTCGATTGCCGCCACGGATAGTGTGCCGGACCCATCCAACGGAACGGCCACGCCGCGCAGGTCGGTCAAATGGCTCGTGAGTATCGCCCCGCCGTTGGTGGCGATTATCTCGGAGGGTTCGTCCGTATTGACATCCTGCATCGTCACAAGCGAGCTGACATCAATCGAACTGCCGGCGCCCTCGGATCGCAACGAAATGCTGCGTGACCGAGTGTCGCCGCTGGCACGGTCGAGGATCTGGCGGACGTTGCCCAGGTCGATCTGGCCGCCGCCGGTAGCCTCGATTCTCAAATCGGCATTCAGGTGTGTGCTGCCGGTGATGTTCGCCAGTTGCGCCAGTTGCAGAGCGCTGCCTGAGCCGGTGGCCTGTAGAGTCCGCGTCTGATGGGCGCCCGTCGATGTATGTACGTAGTTCGTGGCGTGTGGAAGGTCGATAACCCCACCGGCTTCGGCCAACAAGTTGCCACCGTTGATAACCGTTGTCGACGTAGCTTCGAACCGTGCACCAGCTCCCTGCGCATTCAACGTCGCTCCGTTTCCGAGCAGGAAGTCGGCACTGATCTGCGAGGCGGCGAGCACGGTAAGCGAGCCGCCCGTGATATCCAATTGGTTCGTTGCTTGCAGGCTGCGGATCGTCGTCGAGCCGCCGGCGTGGTTGACCGTAATGTCGTCCGCGAGCTGGATTATGACATCATCGTTTTGGCCGGGCAGCGCATCGCCGGCCCAGTTCAGACGATTATTCCAGTTGCCATCCAGACCGTCTCCGTCCCAAGCGACGGTCGCCAGCATTTGGCGTTCTTCAAGTGTCTCGAAAAGTGCCGTCCGAAACCTGACTCTGGCCGAGCTCGTCTCTTTCCGCTTACGACGTGAGCGGCGGTAACGCTTCTTGGACGACTGCATCGGGAACCTCGCTTGGGGGAAATGCGACCTACCTGCCGAAGCCGCGAAAGAGATCCCCCCTGTTTCGTTAACGAAGGGTCGGGTCCGATCAGACAACTGTTCTACGGAAGACCGACGACCGACCCGCTCTCAATCGAGTGGGCAGGCAGCCGATGCCGGTTGAACTGGCCGTATCGCACCGTCGTGTCACATTTCTGTCAGCATGAGCGATTTGCCATGCGGAATCAAGCAATTAACGGGCAAATACGTGATCCTGCGAGATTTGCCGAATCGCATCGGCGCTCGCAGGCAACGGCAACCAGGGGCTGCGTGCGTCGCATTCGCGACGCCCTTGGAGTTAGCGAGATCCCGAACGGTTGGATCGACTGATTTGGGGCGGCCAGAAGCGCCCCACCGGGGTTAGAGTAAAGGGGTCAGGAGTCAATTGCCGGAACGGCCCGTAGGGTGCTTC
>CAYNDU010000302.1:0-7180 GCA_964395615.1 uncultured Pirellulaceae bacterium
CGGCGCAAATACCCTGGTCGTGTCATCAACGTGCCCTCTCTCGCCAAATCCCCTTTTTCACCTTTCTCCAGGATACTCCACGGCGCCGAATCACCACAAGTCGAACCGCGGGGAGGATACGGCTCGGCGCCCTTCGCATGGGCATCGAATCGACGGGGATTTCACCACGTGGGACACGAGGTTTCAGAAAGGGAACGGGCACGGCTCGACACGTCTCGATTCCCGGCTGCGAGGTCCGAAGTCACTCGATCGCGGTTCACCCACGAATGACCGGAATTGGTCGAGGCTTGGATCGTGGGCGGCTGCGCCCGGGGGGGAAGACTACTCGCTCGAAAACCGGCTCAGTCCCTCGGCTTCTTCCATCCGCTCGATGTACTGGCGGAGTCGCTCGACCTCGTCGGTGACGTCCTTCAGGCGGAGCATGTTCTGGACGCGTTTGAGCAGTTCTACTTTCTGAACGGGTTTCGAAAGAAAGTCGTCGGTTTCGGCTTCCACCGCCCGTTCAATGTCTCCAAGTTCATTGAGCGCAGTGACCATGAGTATCATGATTCTCCGTTTGACCGGGTCGCGTTTGATCTGTTTGCAGACCTCAAAACCACTCAGTTTCGGCATCATGACGTCAAGCAGAATCAGATCGGGCCGGAACGAGTCGACTTTGTCCAGCGTATCCTGTCCGTCGATTGCCATTTGAACTTCGCAGTCCAAATCCGACAGATAGGCTTCCAGAAGCTCACAGTTCGCCGCATTGTCATCGGCAATCAGGATCCGAAATGTTGACATGTTCACTCTCTCACGCGGGCCCTTCCCGCAAAGGCTGGTCTCTGCCGTGCCCGTGTCTCAGGCTACCGGCTGCGTAGCCCCCGGCACGGGGAATTGTGCACAAAGTTCGCTCACCTGGTTACGAATCCGAGTCTGGCCGGCCTCGTCATCGAGATGCTTCAGCACCTGTAGGATCCATTGGCCGATCTGACGCATTTCGTCGGGGCCCATACCTCGAGTCGTCAAGGCGGGAGTTCCGATGCGGATGCCGGACGGATCGAGTGGCTTGCGCTGGTCAAATGGGATCATGTTCTTGTTGACAGTGATAGCACATGCGTCAAGGGCCGTCTCGGCGGTCTTCCCGGTGACCCCCAACGACGTTACATCAGCCAGCATCAAGTGATTATCCGTTCCGCCGGTCATTAACGTCAATCCGCCCGACTGAAGCACGTCGGCCAATGCCTTGGCATTGTCGATGACGGCCTGAGCGTATTGTCGATACGAAGGGGTCATCGCTTCACCAAAACAGATCGCTTTACCGGCAATAATGTGCATGAGCGGCCCACCCTGCAGACCCGGGAAAATTGACCGATTGATGTCCTTGGCGTCTGCCTTGCGACCGAGAATCAAACCTGATCTCGGGCCGCGCAATGTCTTGTGCGTTGTGGTCGTCACAAAATCGGCGACCGGCACCGGATTATGGTGGAGACCGGCAGCGACCAGGCCGGCATAGTGGGCCATATCGACGAACAATCGTGCGCCACAGTCGGCGGCGATTTCCGCGAATCGATCGTGCGGAATCTCACGAGGGTAGGCGCTGGCGCCCGCCACAATCAACTTTGGTCGGTGTTCTTGGGCAAGTCGAGCCACCTGGTCGAAGTCAATGCGCTGGGTATCGGGCGTGACACCGTAATTGATGAACTGGTAGAGTCTTCCCGACACGTTCAGGGCCATGCCGTGGGTGAGATGGCCGCCATGGGCCAGGTCCAGGCCAAGCACGGTATCTCCGGGCTCGAGCGCGGTCAGGTAGACCGCCATGTTCGCTTGGGAGCCGGAATGAGGTTGCACATTGGCGAATTCGGCTCCAAATAGTTCCTTGGCCCGGCTGCGGGCGAGGCGCTCAACCTGATCCACGTGCTCACAGCCACCATAATAGCGGCGCCCCGGATACCCCTCAGCATACTTGTTGGTCAATACGCTCCCGGCCGCCTGCATGATCGCGGGACTCGTGTAGTTCTCGCTGGCGATCATCTCCAGGCCATCCTGCTGGCGACGTTGTTCACCGGCAATGGCAGACCAGATTTCGGGATCCTGTGATTCGATAACATTCATGGACTCAACCGATCAAGAGATGTGCAATGGACTGTTGTCGCCGATGACGGCCCCAGGGCCACGAGCGGCTCAAGTACGGTGAGCGGTACGCTCGGACTGCAGAAGGCATTGTTGGGGCTTGGCCTTCCGGCGTCAATTGGGCGGGGCGTCAATTGGGGCGGGGCGTCAATTGGGCGGGGCGTCAATTGGGCGGGGCGTCAATTTGGGGCGGGGCGTCAATGGGGCGATCGAGTCGGTGGTCGTTGGGCGGCCGGCGATCGACGCGACGGACCGGTCGGGAAACGCCCGCCCGGACCCCTATCGGGCAAAAAATCGGTCGCCGATCAACGGACCGGTCGAATCACGACTTCCAGCTCGCCTCGATTGTCGCCCAGTGCTGATGGGCGATCATTGACCCGTAAGAACAGGTCGCCTCCCCGCTCAAATGTCACCGAGCGCTCCAGGCCGATCGGGATGGGTCGAACGAGTGGAGAAACTCCAGCCAGCGAGTCTTGCTGGTCGCTCACGGCCGCCAGAAGTCTTCCCAGAGGTTGGCCACCGTGATAGTCGATAGTAACCCCGCCGGCTTCGCTGATCCACGGTTCCGGATCCGCCGCGATTTGAAATCGGCCTCGCCCGGTGAGCACCCACTTCGAACCTGCCCCGACCCGGATCCCACTGTCTTGCCAACCGCGATCGGCTCGGATCGTCACGATCGTCTCCGAGTCCTTTGTGCGGAGAACCGGCTGATAGACAAACGACTCCCGAGGCACGTCGAATCCATAATCCAATTGGGTGAAAAACCACTGCCATTGTTCCTGAAGCTGCCTCAGGTCGCTTCGGTATAAGCCCTCGAATGTCTTGCGAAACGTTTCTGGTTCTTCATGAACATGGGCAGTCAATTGGTGAAACCGCTTCTTGAATTGAGGGTGTCCCTCGAGAAAAGCGGAAAATGCCCAGCACCAGCCATACGGTTCGTTCCTGAGGTGGGCTCGTGGCCCGTAATTCAGAATTTGCTCGACGGTCATCCCCTGCCCCGAACGCCACTGGTCATTGACGATCCGGATCCTGCCGAGTTGTGGAACCTCGGAACGGCTCTTGGGAAAGTAGCCCAATTCCAACTTCGGCGCGTGCCAAGAGTGCGTCGCCAGTAGTTCGGCCATGCCCTCCATGTACCAGGGCGGGCCGGCGGCTCCAAGGAACCCGTTCATGAAGGCGTGCGTGCCTTCATGGAGAAGCAGGTGTCTCCGGTAATAGTCGCTCGGCTGCTCATAGACCCATAGTTCGCTGCCGCGTTGATAGCCGTTCAGGAATGGGGGAAGATTTGTTGGCAACCGCCCGACACCTTGGAAACGTTCCTTGCGTTGCATCAAGTATCCGATGATTTTCCAATCCCGCGCAAGTGACTCGTCGACATCGAAATAGTCGCACCAGGACGATACTGCCAGATCGAAGACTTCGGGCAATTCGTCCACGGCCGGCTGAGGCGGCAAATCGGTGTAGAGGATCAGGTGAGTTCCTGCCAGCTTACGAATGTGGGCCGCCTGTAACCGGTCGTCGTCAATTTCTGGAAGTCGAGGTCGGAGCCTCCCCGCATCCGCGGGGAGTCGGTTGGGACGATCGGCCGGACTGTCTGTCTGCACCCCGTTTCCCGACAGGTCGGGGTTCGGAGAGTCGTCGTCAGATGCCCATCGCTGTCCAGGCATGGGGAGTGTCGTTTCTTGAGACCCGACGATTGCCCGGGAAGGTGAACCGGTCGTCCCACCGCGTTTGCCCGGATTCCGGGCATGCCGTGCCATGGCCTGCTGGCCCGACGTGTCCTCTCGACCCGCGAGCGACGAGTCGTTAGGTGCCGACCGTGTCTGGCCTCTACCCGGCCCGCCGTCACCTGGTTCGCCTGTACTTGAGCTACACCCTGCCGGGAGAGCCAGGCCTATGACCAGGATGCAGACGATGATTCCTGTCGGCCCGATCGGCAATCGGTCGGGCGTCGGCCCGACATCGTTATTCATTACCGCCGGCATGTTCGATTCCTCACTTTTCCTTCACCGGCCTCCCATCAATCGGGCCGGAGTCGCTTGTCTATTATAGCCGGTAGCCTCCAATTGCAGCCTGCGATCGCAATCCTCACTCTCGGATTTCCTGCCCTCGGCACGTGGCCGGACACGATCCGGCAACGGAGATTTCCTTCACCCGCATCCCATTTGAGGAGAGCGAGTTGGTTTGAAACGCCCCGGATGCGCTCGTTGAGGACCGTGAGTGGAGGTAGGATAGACGGTTCGAAGAGCCGGCGAGGCGCGGGTGCAAGACTGTCCTTCACAACAAAAGACGGTGATGTTCATGAGGTGTATGCCCTGCTCGGTCGAGCGACACAATGGCGGCCACGTGAGAAGGCGGTTGAAGAGGATCATCCTCCGGGCCCGTTTCCCGGTCAATCTCCCGGCCACTCTTCGATTCCTGATCGTGGTCTGCTGGATTCCGGTCTCGGTTGGTTGCCTTAGGGAGTCGGAACAGGAGCTGGTGGTCTATTCGGCCCACGACAGCGTTTTTTCGGAGCCCATTTTGCGGCAATTCGAATCGGAGACGGGCGCGGTTGTGCGGGCGATCTACGACGTCGAATCGACCAAGACGGTCGGATTGGCGAGTCGGCTGATCATGGAGCGTGGTCGGCCACGGTGCGACGTCTTCTGGAACAACGAAATCCTACACACGTTGCGGTTGCAGAAACTGGGGATGTTGGATGCCTACGTGTGGCCCGGAGCCGATGGCTGGCCAGAGGATTACCGGGAAAAGAGCGGCCATTGGTACGGTTTTGCCGCGCGCGCCAGGATCCTCATCGTAAACACGGAGCTGGTTGCATCGGCCGAACGTCCCCAATCGGTTCTGGATCTCGTGGACTCGAAATGGAAAGGGAGGGTCGGGATGGCCAAGCCGCTGTTCGGTACAACCGCGACCCATGCCTGCGTGCTGCAGGCCACGTGGGGTCGGCGCCGCGCAGAGACTTTTTTTCGCCAGCTGAAGAGGAACGTGAGTGTGATGAGCGGCAACAAGCAGGTGGCGATGAGCGTTGGGCTAGGCGAACTGGCGTTCGGCCTGACAGATACGGACGATGCGGCCGTCGAGATTGCCAGCGGCCGGCCGGTCGCGATCGTTTTCCCCGATCAAGGGTCGGACGAAATGGGCACCTTGTTCATTCCCAATTCACTGAGCATCTTGAAGAGCTGTCCGCACCCGGATGCTGCTCGAAAACTGGTCAACTACCTGCTGCAACCGAAGATTGAGCGGCAACTTGCTCGTGGGGCGAGTGCTCAATTCCCCGTGAATCCCGGCGTCTCGGATCGTCCTCGGATTGCCGGCCGGACGAAGATCCGTTGGATGGCGGCCGATTTTCAGGCGGCCGCCGAAGAATGGGAGTCGGTATCTCAAACGCTAAGCGATCTATTCGCGTCGGCCGATTAGCGACACCGACGGGTCAGCGAGTCCCCGGTGCGTCTAGAGCGCTCGGCGATGCCGCCTTGTTCCACGTCGGCCGGGTGGTGGCGGGGGAGGCGCCGGCGCGTCCTTCGATTCCTCGTCGTCGGTCGACGGTGCCCGCTCGGCGGGATTTGTCAAATCGCCCAGTTCGTCCCGTTTCAACAACAGGTTGATTCGCTGTTCGATTCGGGTGAGCTCGGGTCCTTCTTCAGGCGACACAAATGAGTAAGCCACTCCCTCTCGTCCCATGCGTCCCGCGCGGCCGACGCGATGGACGTAGTCGTCACAGAACTTAGGTATGTCGAAATTGACGATGTGTGAGATGCTTGTGACATCGATTCCACGCCCGACGACATCGGTAGCGACCAGGAACCGCAGTCTACCGGCGCGGAACCGCTCCATCACGCGATCGCGGGCAGATTGCATCATGTCCCCATGAATGCAGGCGGCGTGCTTGGTGTGCTTGGATAATCGGCGAGCGATGCTGTCGGTTCTGCGTTTGGTGCGGCAGAAGATAATTGCCTGTCTCGGACGTTCCCGAGCGAGCAGACGCAGAAGTAGTTCGAATTTTCGTTCGTTGTCGACCGTAAAATAGAACTGCTCGATCGTTTCAACGGCCAGCTCTTTCGGTGAGAAATTGAGCATTTCCGGATTGGACATGTACCGTTGAGCCATCCGTTGGATCGGGGGCGGAACGGTAGCGCTAAGCAGTAGTGTCTGTCGTTCACTTGGAGCCTGGCGAAGAATCTTCTCGATATCGGGTCGAAAACCAATATCGAGCATCCGGTCGGCTTCGTCCAGAACGAGGACTTTCAGGTCGTGCAGCAGCAGCACTCGGCGGCCCAGCAGGTCAAGGACTCGGCCAGGAGTTCCCACCACCACATCGACGCCCCGTCGCAGTTTTTCGATCTGACCACGAATCGGCTTGCCGCCATAGACGGCGACGCAGTTCAATCCTCGGTTGGGCGAGAGTTTGGCAAATTCCTCGCGAACTTGAACCGCCAACTCGCGAGTGGGGACCAGGGCCATGGCGCGGACGTTTCGCGTTCGCGGCTCGGCAGCAAGACGTTCGAGAATCGGAATCGCAAAAGCGGCCGTTTTGCCGGTCCCCGTCTGGGCTTGCCCCACGACGTCGACCCCCTTGAGCGCCAGCGGGATCAGGCCACTCTGAATGGGCGTCGGTTCCTCGTACGTTGCCCGTTTCAAGGCCTCGAGCATCGGCGCACTGAGTTGCAGGGCGGCAAAACCGCCGGTGGCCGCCGATTTCGTGTTTTTCTTGTTTTCGGGCTTGGATTGCCTCTTGGATTGCTTCTTGGCCAACGTTCGTGCCAGTTCCTTCCCGCGTAGGCCGGGGCTCGGCCCAGCGATCACTCAACAATGTCCGTCGGAGTGTCCCGATTTCGAGAACCACCGAGCGCCGCGGCAGGTTGCCGCTTAGAATAAGCACTAAACCTAGCAATAGAAAAGCTTTCGGTCAACCGTAGCGCCTCACCATGCGAGGCCACGGGTGCAGGAACGAGCTCGCGTAGCGGTTGGGCTGAGCAAGGTGTTTACTGGAGATTTCAACAGTCGGTGGTATGAGCAGTCGGTGGTAGGGGACTCGCGCCGTATAACTCAGTAAGCCGTATAACTCGGT
>CAYNDU010000303.1:0-7179 GCA_964395615.1 uncultured Pirellulaceae bacterium
CCAGAGAAGCGCCACTGCCCGCGGATGACCAGGCTCACACGCATCGGATCCCGGTCGGCCGGATAGTACGGCCCGAGGAAGTGGCCGATGTGGTGGCGTTTCTTGCGTCACCGCGTGCGAGTTACGTCACCGGGGCGACAGTCGACGTCAGCGGCGGTATGCTAATGCGATAGAAAATCATCGACCGATGGCGATGCCCGGCGATCTTTTCACTTTCCTCCGCACCGTTCCCTCCCGGATGCATGCTTACATGCAGAGTGAATTTCATGCTCACCCCGATGGCCGACCTTCTGCAACACGCTCGCCGCCACCGTTACGCCGTGCCGGCATTTGATTGTGTCGAAGACGTTATGGTTCGCACGATTCTGGACACGGCCGAGCGGCTGCAATCGCCCGTGATCCTGATGTGCCTTCCGGTCGACCTGGAGGGCCCGGGGATTGCTTACCTGTCCGGGATGATTCGGACGGCCGCCGAATGCTATTCCACCGTCTGTGCACTGCACCTTGATCATGCCCAGGAAATGGCGACGGTCGAACGGGCGATCGAGTCTGGTTTCACCTCCGTCATGATCGACGGGAGCCAGAGGCCGTTTGATGAGAACGTCGCGTTGACTCGCCGGGCGGTTGAACGGGCCTTGCCGGCCGGCGTCTCGGTGGAAGGTGAACTGGGCCATGTAGGAGGCATGGACCTGGATGCCAAGGCATGTGGACAATCGGTGCTGACCGAGCCCGACGAGGTGGCTCGGTTCGTGGAGCAGACGGGGGTCGATGCGCTGGCCGTCTCGATTGGCACGGCCCATGGGTTGGTTGAGCAGCTTCCGGTTCTTGCCCTCGACCGCCTCGAGCAGTTAAACGCGGTCAGTCCGGTGCCGCTCGTCCTGCATGGCGGATCGGGCACCCCCGAAGACCAGTTGAAGGCGGCCGTAGAACGTGGGATTGCCAAGTTGAATATCTATGCGGACTGTCGAATTGCCATGCGAGCCGGCTTGCAGCAAGCGGTCTCCGCACTCACCCGTCCCGACCCCTTGCCGGGCGAACTGTTTGGTCCGATGCGCGAGCAGCTTGCGGCGGTCGTCGCGAAGAAGATGGAGCTGCTCGGCTCGGTCGGCCGAACGGCGTCGATTGGGAGCATGCTATGAGGTTGCTGGCGCTGGCGGATGCCTACATTCCTGCCGACTGCATGACGGAAGGGCTTGCGTCGTTAGCCGAACATGACATACAGGTCGAGGTGCGAAGTTGGACCCACGACTCGTTGGAGGAGCTTCAGGAGGCCAATCTTCGTTTGGAACAGGACGGACCCGATGCCGTGACGCTCGACGCGGCCCTGACGACCGGCCTGGAGGACGTGGACATGCTGGTCGTACAATTTGCGCCGGTGGGACGGCAAATCCTCGATCTGACGCGGAATCTAAAGTTGATTGGAGTGCTCCGGACGGGAACCGAGAACGTGGATGTAGCCACGGCGACGCAGCGTGGCGTGACGATTCTCAATACTCCGGCCCGCAATGCCCGGGCGGTTGCCGAGTGCACGGTCGGCCTGATATTGGCCGAAGTTCGCAACCTGGCACGAGCCCATTCGGGCCTGGTACGGGGCGACTGGCGTCGCGATTTTCCGAACCGAGATGCGATTCCCGAGCTCTTCGGCAAACGAATCGGCCTGATCGGATTGGGGGCGGTCGGGTCCATCGTGGCCCAACTTCTGTCCGCATTTGGCAGCCGAATTCTCGTCTACGATCCGTGGCGGAAGGATGATGAGACGCCCTACGAGCACGTAACCCTCGAGGAACTTTTGCGCCGATCGGACGTCGTCTCCCTGCACGCCCGACTGACGCAGGAGAGTCATCATCTGATCGGTGCCACTCAATTGGCACTCATGAAACCGACGAGTGTGCTTGTCAATACGGCACGAAGCGGATTGATCGACCAGCAAGCTCTGGTCGCTGCGCTACGGCAGAAGCAGATCATGGGCGCCGCACTCGATGTTTTCGATTGCGAACCCCTGGAACCGGGGCACCCATTGACTCAGCTTGACAATGTCACGCTGACGCCTCATCTGGCCGGAAGCACCATTGACGCCTTTCGGGACAGCCCTCGCAGAATGGCCGAGCAACTGATTCGATTGCTATCGGGTGACCCCGATGTCTCTAACGTCAACCACATTCCATTTGGATCGACCGAAAAGGGAGACAAGTGATATGAAAAAAGTACTGATCGCTCCGCGAAAATACGTCCAAGGTCGGCATGTCCTGCGGGAACTGGGGAAGCTGCTGTCCGGATCGGCCAAACGGTGTCTCGTTCTCTGGGGACCGCATGTACAACAGGTTGTCGGGCAGACGGTAACTCAATCGATGGCTGACGCCGAACTTGAGTGGCAAGCGGTCTTGTTTGCGGGGGAGGCGACGGCGGAAGAACGGGCGCGGGTCGCGGAGGCTGCCACTCAGTTTCAGGCGGACACCGTGGTTGGGATAGGAGGCGGCAAGGTATTGGACGTGGCCAAGGCGGTGGCTATTGATACAGGGGCCGCGATGATCATGTGTCCGACCATTGCATCGAATGATTCACCGACCAGCGCCGCCTCGGTCTGGTATGACCAGCAGAACCGGTTTGTCGGTTGGGATTGCTGGCCGCGAAACCCCGACCTCGTGCTGGTCGACACGCAGGTCATTGCCGAAGGGCCCGTGCGAGCGTTTGCGGCCGGCATGGGAGATGCCCTGGCGACCTGGGTCGAGGCGGAGGCTGCGTTCGAGACGCGCGCCTCTAACATCGCGGGTGGGCGTCCGACAATGGCCGCCATGACTCTGGCTCAACTTTGCTTTGACACACTCCTCGAACACGGACTCGATGCACTGCGTGACGTTGAGCACAATCTGGTCACGCCGGCAGTCGAAAAGGTCGTCGAGGCGAATGTGCTGTTGTCGGGCATCGGATTTGAGAGCGGTGGGTTGGCCACGGCGCACATGGTAGGGAACCTACTGTCCAACATCGGACGCTGCCAGCAACTGAACCTGATGCACGGAGAAAAGGTCGCTTTCGGCATCGTGACCCAGTGCTGCCTCGACGACGAATTCGACAACGAAACTCGCGACGCTATTTTTGACTTTCAGATCGAATCGGGCCTGCCCGTCACCTTGGCGGAAATCGGATTGAAGGATTCGGATCGAGAAGAGCTGTGTGAGGTTGCCGAGTCGTGTGCGGGCGCCGAGTCGTTATGCCAAAATCATCCGTTCGCCGTGACGGCCGACGATCTGCTCGACGCCATGCTGGCGGCCGACGTGATTGGCAAAGAGCGTCAAAAACTGCATAATCGGTGAATTCGAAGGCACGGACGAAGGAACGCCTGCCACAGAGTGACGACCCTTCCGCGCCGAGCATGGTAGCCTCCGGACCGGTGAGACTTGCGAGGAAACGATCATGATGCGGCTCTTTCAAAACGCAGGGCCCGGCTGGGTCACGCTCGTACTGTGCGGATTGTTGGCCGGCTGTGTACCGGCCGATGACGGGGCGGATGCTCCAAATGGCGAGCCGGCTAGTGTCAATGAAGCGGCACCCGACCGCCTGCCCTCTGAAGCTGAGAGTGATGGCAGCACGAAGAAGCAGGCCCAGCTCTTGCTCGAATTGCCCGCCGGTTGTAACACGCCGGACGGAATGACCTTGCTGGACGGCGGGGATGTGATTTTGTCGATGCCGAACTTCAATCAACTCGATGCGGGTGCTCGCCTCATGCGCATTTCCGCGGATAATCGGGCGAGTGTTTTTATGGAGCTGCCTGCTCATCCCGGTACGGGAAATCCGGTCGGGCCGCTGGGTATCTGTGTTGCGCCGGGAGGTGACCTGCTGCTGGCCGACTATCAAATGGAAGGCGATCGGCAATCCCGCGTCTTGCGGATCAGTATGAAGGAGGGGAAGCCGACCGGCCTCAAACCCGTCATTACCGGGTTCCACGTCTCGAACGCCGTGATTTGCCGAGGTGATTCCCTTTACGTGAGCGAGACTCAGATCGACACGAGCAAGAGCCCGGCGACGAGCGGCATCATGCGGTTTGCGTTGAGCGAACTCGACGGAGAACCCGTTGTTCTGGCCGAAGATGAGACGCAGGACCCACACCTCCTCGGAATCATCAACGTCAACAATCAGGAGCTGCAACTTGGAGCGGATGGACTCTGTTTTGATCAGGATGGAAACCTGTACTGCGGGAATTTCGCCGATGGAACCGTGCACCGCTTTGAGTTCGACGCCGATGGCAAAGTGACCGCCAACACGATCTTCGCCCGGTCCGATTTCATGAAGAGTGCGGATGGCCTTTTCTTCGACCCCGATAAGCGTGTTATCTATGTTGCCGATTCCAAGGCAAACGCCATTCAGCGCGTTCATCTTGATGGGAAGGTGGATACGCTGGTACAGAATGGCGACACCGATGGGACCGATGGTGGGATGGACCAGCCGTGCGAGGTAATCTTGCGAGGCCGCAAGTTAATCGTTTCCAACATGGATTGGCCCGTGCCGGGCTGCATCAATCCGGTGTATGATCCGTTTTGTTCGTTGTCGGTGTTCGACATCGAATGAAGGACGCAGGCCGCCGTGTCGCTTATGGGAGCATCCCGGGAGGAGCGACGTGAAGTTGCCCTTGGATCGATTCGTTTTCGCTTTCTTGTTGCTGGCGATTCCTTTGACCTTGGTCGGCTCGGAACCGGCGCTGCACATCGGTGGCACCGGCGGCGCCTATTTCCTGGCATCGCCAGGCGAGCTGGTCATTGATTTGGAGAAACGGGATCTCCATCGCTCGACGCGAACCACGGATTTGCGCGCCATTTTGGTCGGGCCCGATCGGAAGGTGTTGCGGGATGTGACGATTCCTGATGACGGTCGGAAGAAGGGAAGCGGTCTCGGGCCCGTGGGACGAGCCCGGCTGGCCGTTCCGGTACCGCGGACAGGGGTCTACGGACTGAATGTCACCGTCTCAAACGATCGATACGGGACGGAAATCAGCTGGGGATTTCGCACCAACTGTTCAAAGTACCTGCTGGAGACTTCACGTGGCCATCGGGATGCGCGTCACGAGGAGCCGATCGTGTTGTTCGACGCCGGTCGCGCAAGGGATCTGTGCTTCCTTCCTCGTTCGGGTCCCTTTCGTGTGGAGGTCAATCAGCCGCCATTCGGCGATGATCTCCCAATGGTCTACGACAGCCAAGACCGACTCGTGGCGACCCTTGATCGGTCCGGAGAAGGGAGTTGGGCGGCGAATATTCCCGCCGAACCTTCTCGGGGATCGTCGCCGTGGCGTCTCCAATTGCCTCAAGGTCGAGCGGAGGTGCAGATTGACGGGGTCACTCGCTGGGAGCAGAGCGATGCCTATCCCGATCTTTCGTTATGGACGCCCGATCGTTCGTCGTGGTTTCCCCTGCCTGCGTACCGCTGGTTGCTGACTCCCTATCGACGTACCGTCTTCGGCCCGGCCGGCAGCGAGGGAGCGTTCGCATTTTCGGTCCACAACAACAGTCGTCAGCCGCAAGAGATTCGATTGCAGCTTGAATACCCGGGCGCTCATTGGGATGTTCGACTGGCGACCCGGCACGTCAAGCTCAAAGCGAGACAGTCTCGGCAAGTCGAACTTCGATATACCGTTCCCACGCGACAGCAGGTGGTTCACATTCGAGTGACGCCCGTGTCGGATCCCCATTTCACCACCTATTCATCATTGACGGTGGTGCCGGGGCTTGCGCCGACTGCGTCACCGTTGAGTCTGCCATTGACTCTCAAACCCTACGAACACGAGAACGAGCAGTTTGGTTATTTGCCCGACTATCCGGTTGCTAGTCAGGTCTATTTTGACCCAGGCAATCGACCATACGTTAATATGGGATCGGCCTTTTCTACCTGGCGCGACGGAGCCTGGATGGTCACGCCGTTTCGCTCGGCCGGCAAGTCCTATGGGGCGGCGACCAGCAAGCTCGCTTTTGACTTGGACGGCCGGGTCTATCTCGTCGGTCGTTCGGGTCGGGAGGCGGCCTATCTTTGTTCGGCCGACCGCGGTGCGACATTTACGTCGTCGACCGTTCCCATCCGCAAGGAGACGTCCCAATCGTTCGACATCGAGCAGTTCTCCGGGCACAACGGTTCCGTCGATCCGCCCCCCTTTGTTCGGTTCACGCGAACCGCTGTCGATCCCAAGCGGATCTGGCGAAGGATTAATGATCTCGAGTTGTTCGTGCCCGAATGGCGCGGCGATCGATTGGCGATCGGCGACCCGATCCTGATTTCCAAGAAATGTATTGGATTGTCGACGCACTCCGGGCCACCCTCGAGCATTGTGTCACGTGGTTCGAAGGTCCATGTAGCGTGGGCCGAGGCGACCGACCCTGCGGAGAATGTACCTGGCGTGCCGACCTATGTCGTCACGTATGATCGCTCGTCAAAGACGCTCGGTCAGCCTGCTCTGATCGGGTATGGTGCTCCCCCGAACGACGTGCACAATACGCCCAGTATCACGATGGACAGCAAGGGGTTTCTTCACGTGCTGGCAGGCACACACGGTCGGCCGTTCCAATATGCGCGATCGTTGACGCCCAACGACGCCGGCCACGGCTGGACCGTGGCCGAGCCGACCGGCGGCAAGTGGAGGCAGACGTATATTGGACTGGTATGCGACACGGACGATACGCTGCATCTCGTGTCTCGCGTTTGGCGGTCCGGCGAACCGCCACATCCATCGGGACTGTTCGCGACGCTGGCACATCAGCAGAAAAAGGACGGCCAGCCCTGGGGCCCGCCGCGATCGCTCATTGTGCCGCCCTTTTCTGAATACAGTGTCTTCTATCATCGGCTGACAATCGACCGAAGAGGTCGGCTATTTCTCTCGTACGATTATTGGTCGACCTATTGGTTCTACCGTACCGACCACCGGGGTGATCGCCGGGCGTTGTTGATGTCGCCCGACATGGGCACTCATTGGAAGCTGGCCGAGCGTTCGGACCTGATCGAATAGGTCCATCCGTCGTTCTTGCGGGAAAGGGAACCCTCGTTGCCCCTCGTCCCAATGTCGACCGGTGCGACGCGAGCCGATTCCTCAAGTCGCGACGCGTAACGCGCCATGGAAAAAGGGCCGGGACCGAAAGAGCTTCGTATCAAGCTGGGTTTGGGATCCACGTGATTTATCGGGAGTCCCGCGAGGGACGATCTTTC
>CAYNDU010000304.1:0-7131 GCA_964395615.1 uncultured Pirellulaceae bacterium
GGAGGTAAAGGGGGCAGGAGTCAATTGTGCGAAGCACCCTACGGGCCGTTCCGGCAATTGACTCCTGACCCCTTTACCCTACCGTTCGCCGAATTCAAGACTCGGCTGCCGGGCTTCGCTCGCGGTTGACAAGCGTGTAGACGCATGGAACGAGAAACAGCGTGAGAAGCGTCGAAACAAGCATACCGCCGATCAACGCGCGGGCAAGGGGAATCATGGCTTCACCACCCGGCGCCAGATGGAACGAGAGGGGGAGCATGGAGGCGATCAGTACACCGGCCGTCATGAGGATCGGCCGCAGGCGGACTTGGGCGGCCGTAAGTGCCGCGTCTCGCACTCGATAGCCCCGATCTCGCAACTGGTTGGCGAATTCAACGAGCAGGATACTGTTGTTGACGACGACGCCGATCATCATCAGCGTCCCCATCAGCGATTGAATGTTGATGGTCGTTCCCGTGACAAAGAGGATCCCGATCACCCCGGTTAAGCCGAGCGGTACGGCCAGCATGATAATCAGCGGATCGACAAACGACCGGAACTGGGCCAGCATCACCAGGTAGACCAGGACAGCCGCGACGAGAATGCCGATCCCAAGCGAACGGGCGCCTTCCTTCATCGTGGCGACCGGGCCTCGAATGTCGACCGATACGCCGGGCGGCAGTTCAACCTGTTCGAGTAGACGCTCCACGTCAGCAGCGACCGAACCGACGTCCCGACCGGTCACGTTGACCTGCACGTCGTTTACGCGAGCGATGTTGTAGTGAGCGATTTCGCCAGGAATATTCACTCGACGAACGGTCGCCACGTTCGAGAGCGGAATGGTTACCGGACCATCCGGTGTGTTGATTGACAGTGGCAGATTCCGAATGTCGTCCAGCGTCTTCGCCTCATTTTGCGCGTACTGCACGCCCATGTAGAAATCGGTACCCGTCTTCGGATCGAGCCAGATGGTGGTGCCAAACCCAATGCTCGAACCGTACGCGGTCAACAACGATTTGGCTACTTCCTCCTGGCTCAGGCCGAGGTAGCGGGCCTTGGTTCGATCAACCTGAATGTCGAGTTGCGGGTAGTCGAGGGCCTGTGCGATCTGCACGTCGGCCGTTCCCGGCACCTGGCGTATCCGGTCGACCAGGTCTTCGGCCGTCTCTCGGCATTGAGCGACCGTGCCGGCCGCGACCTGTACACTGATCGGCGTCGGTGATCCCTCGTTCAACGCGGCATTCACAATACTACCGCTGGTGAACAGAAAAGCTTCGCGCGGAAATCGTTCGGCCAGAAGCGGTCGCAGGCGGGCCACATATTCGTCGCTGCTCGTCGAGCGTCCCGATTGCGTCAGATTCACCACGATGAAGGCCGTGTCCGGGCCCGAGTTCGGGCTGAGGATCGTCGAGAATCCGGCCCCTTTGCCGACCGGCAAGCCGATATTTGAAATGAGGGCCTTGATCTCATTCTCCGGTACGATCTCCTTGATCGTCTCCTCGACCTCCGCAACAAGTGACTCGGTGACTTCCAGCCGAGTCCCGGGAACCGTCTTCAAGCGGATTTCAAAGGTGCCGGCATCAACACTGGGAAAGAGCTCTGAGCCAATTCGCGGTAGCAGGAAGATCGACCCGACGACCAGTGCCCCGGTACCGGCGACTACCAGCCATCGTACGTGCAAGGCACTCGCCAGCAACCGCGCATACGGGCTCCTCGAGACCGCGTCCGATTCCATCCGGGCACCGTTAGACGGTGATTCGTCCGCAAGCTCGCTCGATTCCGTGACTCCCATCCGTCCCCGAAGGAACCTGGCACAATAGGCTGGAACGACCGTCATGGCGACGAAGTAGCTGGCGCCAATCGTGGCCACTGCCGCGATCGACAACGGTTCGAACAGGTATCGAATCATCCCACTCAGAAAGATGACCGGGATGAAAACGGCCAAGGTCGTTACTGTGCCGGCCAGCACCGGAGTTGCCACCTCGCTCGCTCCGTCGCGGGCCGCCTCGATGCGAGACTTACCCATTCTAAGGTGCCGGACAATGTTCTCCACCACCACGATCCCGGCGTCGACGACCGTGCCGACGGCCAGGGCGAGGCCGCCAAGCGTCATCACATTGAGAGTCTGGCTGCTGAAGTAAAACACCAGCGCTCCGATCAGAACCGAAAACAGAATCGTGGCCACGATCACTAGCGTCGGTCGGAACTGCCTCAAGAAGAGCCCGACAACGATCGTCACGAGCACCGCCCCCAGTCCCACTTCGTACATCAGGTTCCGCATCGCGTTACGGATGTACGACGATTGGTCACTGACCAAAGTGATCTCGGCTTCTTGCGGGATCTCGCCGCGATCCTTCATCTTCGGTATTTCTCGGGCGATTCCCTCGTAAATCCGATCGACCACGGCGATCGTATTCTGGCCCGGCTCCCGAAGAAGGGGGCAGTAGACGCTTCGGTTGCCATTCACGCGGACGATGTTGTACTGAATGGCCGAGTCATCCTTGGCGTATCCCACGTCGCGAATGAAAATCGGACGGCCGTCGCGTACTGCGATCGGAACGTTGTCGATGTCTTCGGTGCTCGGAAGCGTGTTGACCGAGTGGAGCTGGTATTCGCTCTCACCCAACTTCACGGTTCCACCACCCATCACGAGGTTGGAATCTCGCATCGCGGTGACCACGTCATTCGTGCTGAGTCCGAACGACTGCAGCTTGACGGGATCGACATAGATCATCATTTGTCGGAACTTGCCACCAAACGGGTGAGGGATCTGCACGCCCTTGAGACCACCCATTTTGTTCCGCACGGCGTAATAGCCGATCGAATACAGATCCTTCTCGCTCAGTCCTTCCCCGGAAATCGCGGCCAGCACGACCGGTAGATTGGCCGGTTCGCTTCTGAGCGTAAATGGCCAGTCGATCCCAGGGGGAAGATGGTGGATGTCGTTGGCTTCGAGATTCACGATGTCGTTCATCGCCGAGCTCGAATCCGCGCCGGGCTGGAAGTAGATCTTGAGCATGGTGGCGCCAGGCATCGTCCGAGATTCCTGGTGCTCCAGGTCACCGGCCAACGTGAGGATTCGCTCGATACGCGAAGTGACACTCTTCTCCATCTGCCCGGTCGGCAAGCCCGGATAGGAAAAGTAGCTCACCACCACCGGTTTCTTGAAGTCGGGAAGAATGTCGATCGGAAACAACGGCATGACGGCCACGCCCAACAGACCAAGTCCGACGGTAAGCGCCACAACGGCATATGGGTTCTTCAACGCGAATCGGATGAGAAACATGTTGTGATTCCAGTGGTGTGCAGTCGTCTCAGATGCGGTCGTGAAGACACTTCCGGCATTCAAACGACGTGAGCGTGCCTCTTCGGGGTGTCGAGTCGCGTGACCATAGTGGGCGAAGGCGGTAATGGCGCCCGGTCGGCCGCCATGCCGGATACTTCGGCTATTCTTTCACGGTGACCTTTTGTTTCGGTTTGAGCCGCCGCAGCTGCGGGCCGACGATGCGTTCATCACCATCGAGCCCTTCGACAATCTCAATCTGTTCGCCGTGGTCTCGGCCCGTCTTGACGTCCACGATCTCGACATCGTTCGATCCGCTGACAACATAGACGTAGCTCGCACCCTGCTCGGTGTAGCGGACGGCCCCTGCCGGCAAGCTCAATGTATCGCTCGGCGGCGCCAGCGTGATCGTGGCCTGCCCGAACATGCCTGGGCGAAGACGGCCATCCGGGTTCGGCAGATCGACTTCGACCAGCATGGTTCGTGTGGTTTCGTCCAGCGCGCCCGATACGCGCGAGATGGTCCCGTTTAGAACTTCACCCGGGAGCGCCTGGAGCGTGATTCGGGCCGAGTCGCCCACGGTCGCCAGCGTCGAGTCACGTTCGGGAATCGGCACGCGCACACGAACCCGATCCACCTGGGCGATCACGAACAGCGGATCACCGTCCTGACTCGAGCCGGTTTGCGAATCTCGTACCAGGTCGCCCGGTTCGACGTGCCGTTCCGCGACGACTCCATCAAAAGGTGCCACCAGTTCGGCGTACTTGAGAAGCTCGTCCAGTTCCCCCAACTCGCGACGTGCCACGTCAGTGGTCGCGCTCGCGACATCACGATCTGCCTGTGCCGCTTCATTTTGGGCCTTGGCCAAATTCAACTCGGCATCGGCCGAACGAACGGCGGCTTCGGTGGCCGTTTTCCGAGCGGCCGATGCATCGTGTTTCTTTTGTGCCTCGTCGAGCAGGCGATCTGCCACGGCTCGCTGCTTCACCAGATCGGCGACTCGGTTCAACTCGACGCGCGCTGCAGTCAGGGCCGCATCAGCCTCCACGACCTCGGCTTCGGCCTTACCCCGTTTGGCCTGGTACGAAGCGATACTCGCCTCGGCCACCGCGACCTGGGACGCGGCTCGCCGCTCGTCGGCCTCCAACTGTCGAATCGACGCCAGTTTGGCCTCGCGCCGCATCGCCATCTCGGGTATTCCAATAACCGCCAAGACGTCGCCCGCCTTGACCAACGCGCCGATATCCGTCTTCAATTCGCACAGGTATCCGGCCGCTTTGGCGAACACGTGGGCCTCAAAATAGGCATGAATCGTGGCTGGCTGAGTTGTGGTCCGTTCCCGGGTCGTCTTGCTCGCCGCCAACACCTCCACTTGGACGGGCGCCGGCGAGGGCGATTTGGCCGTACTTTCGCCACGGGCATCGGTCCGGCAGCCGGAACTGCACGACAGTGCCGTGGCAACCACGACCCAAAGGAAGCAGCGCAAAGCCGTCTTCATCAGCGTAACCTCTCTCAATCGGGATAACCTACCGAAACCGACTCTTCCGGACTGCAATCCTCAGGATAGTTGGCAGCCCTCTCTTTGTCCATTCTTGCACCTCCATCCAAGTTGAATCGACCCCGCCGGTACCCGGTTGCGGACTCGGCAAGGCATTTGCCCGGAAACGGGGCATTCACCCGGAAACGCACGGAGGGCCCGCGAGGGCCGTCGCGTCACTCCCGGCGTGGATGCCCGTTTGAGGGCATCTATCGCCACCTTGTAAGAACGCACGACCGACGGACGTGCGAAATTGATACCGGTGTGACCTCGTCCGGTTGTACTGGTTAGAACAGTTGAGCCGGGGCGGGTACGGCGAACCGGTCGTGACGTTTCAAACGCTCTTACCTCTCCCTTGGAAGATGCCGATCCATCCGTATGTGACGAATGTCGCCAAGCGATCGATTGAGAGACGTTTTTCGCCAGGAGTGGCTACCCGTGAAAGTTCCGAAGCGTCAACTTGCCGCAGTGTTGTTATCGGGGTTGGCGGTTGTGGGCTGCGCCGGTGTGGGGCCTGAGCCCCACCTTCCGGCCGCGGACAGCCTGACGACGCCCCAAAGGGTCACGCCCGAGACTGTCTCGGCCGCCGGTACGGAAACGAAGGCCCTCTCGGGCACATGGTCCGCCGGCGAAAGATCGGCGCGAGTGCGGATATTGCCGTCTGGCGTTCCCACCCGAACCCCGGATCCCGCCCCATCGCCAGCGCCGATGTTGGGTATCGTCCAGCACGCTGCCTATGCGCACGATTCTGCGGACACACCGCCCGAGCCGCCTCGACCCTTTTCGCCTCAGGCAGAGCAGCCTCGGACATTGCCGCAGGCATTTTCGCGAACGGCGTTTCCCCGGCAGCAGGCATCGTCGACACGGGCGGTGAGTCACAACGAGGCGCTCACGCTGCCCCGCACGATCGAAAATGCACTCAATCCGCCGACGACGGTTAGCGTGGCGGTCGAGCCATCGGTCGGCACCGAGTTGGACCTGACCGGGGCGCTGGCACTGGTGGGAGGGCAGAGCCCACGAATTGCATTCGCCGCGGCCCGCTATCGCGAGGCCTATGCTCGGCTCGAGTCGGCCCGCACGTTGTGGCTTCCATCGATCCGGGCGGGTATGAGTTACCATCATCATGATGGGAATCTGCAAGCCTCGGACGGGACGATCGCTAGTGTCAGTCGGTCGTCACTCCAGTCCGGTATGGGCGTCAATGCCGTTGGTGCCGGCACGACGGTCGTTCCGGGCGTCGTGGCTCAGTTTCATACGACCGACGCCATCTTTCAGCCTCAGATCATGGCCCATGAAGTGTCCGCTCGCAAGCATGCACGGCGAACCGTTACGAATGACACGCTGCTGGATACGGCATTGGCGTACCTCAATTTACTGCGAACCGTGCAAGGTGAACGAATCGCCCAGGAGACACGCGACGGGGCGCAGAAGCTGGCCGATTTGACCACCCAGTTCGCCCGCTCGGGACAAGGACCTCAGGCCGATGCCGATCGCGCTCGGACCGAGTTGGTAAGACGGCGCATTGACGTTTCTCGCGCGGATGAAGAAGCACGCGTGGCCTCCGCTCGACTGGCCGAACTGCTTAGCCTTGACCCGGCCGAACCCATTCTTCCTCAGGAACCGACGATCGTACCGATCGAACTGGTTCCCACGGACACGCCATTGCCCGAGCTCGTCTCAACCGGCTTGATGAATCGGCCGGAGTTAGCCGAATCGCGGCATTTGGTCTGTGAAGCCGTCTATCGATACCGGCGCGAGAAATATGCTCCGCTGGTCCCGAGCGTGCTGCTGGGCGTCAGCCAATCCGGATTCGGTGGCGGACTCGGTTCCACGGTCAACAACGTGGACTCACGGTTCGACTTTGACGCCGCCGTGTTCTGGGAGCTTCGCAACCTTGGGTTCGGTGAACGGGCTCAACGAGACCGCACACGAGCCGGTTACGATCAGGCACGAGCCGAACAGGCACGCGTCATGGACTCGATTGCTCGGGAAGTCGTGGAAGCGGCCACACAAGTCGAAAGCCGTGTACTTCAGATTGAAGTGGCCGAATCGGGAGTCGATGCAGCCACAAAATCGTACGAACGAAACTTATCTCGCATACGTGAAGGGCAAGGGCTCCCCATCGAGGCCCTGCAATCACTACAGGCGCTGGACGAATCGCGTCGCGAGTACTTGCGGACGCTCGTCGATTACAACGAAGCACAGTTCCGCCTTCAGCGTGCACTCGGTTGGCCGATCCAATAGTGCTGACACGGCGGATCGACCGCGTCTGTTTTTGCAGGGTGCAGGAACGGGCTCGCGTAGCGGTTGGGCTGAGCAAGGTGTTCACTGG
>CAYNDU010000305.1:0-7122 GCA_964395615.1 uncultured Pirellulaceae bacterium
CGCCCAGCCGCCGTAGGCCACCAGATCGTCGAACCGCCCCTCGGCCCGGACGTCTCCGGCACGCCGGCGTACGTGTACGAGAATCGCGGCCAGGGCGATGCTGCATCACCGAAACCGGATCAGCATTGGACGAAGCACCAGGTCTATGACTGGGTTTCAAATGAATCACCGCAATTCGTCAACCTGATCGGTGACGATCGGCCCGAATTGATCTGCACGCGTGACGGCTATTTTGGTTTCGTGACCGTCAACTGGGAAGAGCCGTTCGGCGACTGGACGTTTCATCCAATATCTGAGCAGATCACGGCCACGCGGTTCGGGCATGGTTTGGGTATTGGTGATGTGAACGGTGACGGACGGATGGACATCATTCATTCGCAGGGTTGGTTCGAGCAACCGGCCTCAAAAGCCGACCAGGTTCCGTGGTCCAAGCACGACGTGGCGTTTACGAACTCCTATGGCGGGGCAGAGATGTACGCCTACGACGTGGATGGGGACGGTGACAATGACATTATCACCGGCCTGGCGGCTCATGACTTCGGCCTGGTCTGGTTCGAACAGGCGGGAAGCGGCGACAAGCGATCATTCAAACAGCACATGATCATGGGATCGCATCCATCGGAAAACCGGTACGGTCTGGTCTTCAGCGAACCACACTCAATATCTCTGGTCGACATGGACGGCGACGGACTAAAGGACATCGTCACGGGCAAGACGTATTGGTCGCATCATAAACAGGCACCCATGTGGGATGCGCCGGCCGTCGTCTACTGGTTCCGCCTGGTGCGCAACAAGGACGGCGTGGATTGGATACCGTACAAGGCCGACGACTCGGCTGGAATCGGCCGACAAGTCTCCGTCGTCGACGTGAACAAGGACGGATTGCCGGACATTGTAGTAGGGGGCATGAAAGGCGCCCACGTGCTGATTCAATCGGTGAACGCGGCAACGAAGGCCGAGTGGGAGGCCCAACAACCGAAATTATACGAAGGCGAAAAACTGCCATCGGTGGAGGGCGCCGAAGCACGCCGCGGTGCGAAGTCACCCATCGATGGGACAACGGGGCTGGCGCCGAACGCAATTGAAGGTGAACGGCTGAACGTCAGACCATCGTCAGGAAAGGCCGTTGTGCAGCCGATGGGAAATTTTCAAGCGGATCGATGGAGTAACAACACGCAGTTGTTCTGGACGCAGACCCGGCCGGGTGACCGACTTGCCATCCCGCTGCCACCCTGCTCCGGCACGGTCAACCTCGACGTCGTGCTCACCTGCGCGCGTGACTACGGAATTATTGAGTTGTCGATCGACGGGGAAACACTCGGTAAGCCGATCGACCTTTACCATCCGGAAGTGATCACAACGGGCGTTCTGTCGTTTCCGAAATTGGTCTTGAAGGACGGACGTCATGTACTGACTGTGCGCATTCTGGGCAGCAACCCTCGGGCGGTGCACAGTTACTTGTTTGGATTGGACTACCTCAGGATCCAGCAAGCAGATGGATCGTTCGTCAAGGGGCCGGTGGGTCGAGCCGCGAGCAACGCCGCGCGGGACCCGGCGGCAAAACCCGTGCGGGCCCGGACGACCGACGGCCGGCCGCTGAACCTGGACTTCGAAACGGGAACGCTTAAGGACTGGACGCCAACCGGAGAAGCGTTCGCCCAGCAGCCGGTCAAGGACGATCTGGTGATCGCTCGCCGCCAGGACATGCGCAGCGGGCACACTGGACAGTTCTGGGTCGGCGGCTATGAAAAACTGAAGGACGCCGCCACCGGAACGCTCACCTCCCTACCGTTCATCGTATCGCACCCGTTTGCCACGTTTCTGGCAAACGGTGGCGACTCGGATGCCACGCGCGTCGAGCTGATTCGCAAGGACACGGGCGAGGTGTTCTACAAGATCTCCGGCACGAACAGTGAGACCATGCGCCGGGTTGTAGTCGACTTGCGCGGACATGTTGGAAAGGAGGTCATGATTCGCCTGGTTGATGAATCGCAAGCTGGCTGGGGGCACCTGAATTTCGATGACTTTCGGCTTTATGAAACGCGCCCCGGCCCGGTGACTCCACCTGCGATCACCCTTGTGGCGGACGACTATCCGTTTTCCGGACTGTCGGCCAAGAAAGCGGCCGAAGCAATGAAGGTGCCCGAGGGTTTTTCCGTCAGGGTGGGAGCGGCCGAGCCGGATGTGCAGCAACCGATTGCGATGGCGTTGGATGATCGGGGGCGAGTCTGGATCGCGGAAGCGTATGAGTATCCCGTGCGCGCAAAAGGCGACCAGGGGCGGGATCGTATTCTCGTGTTCGAGGATACGGATGGTGACGGGACGCTCGACAAACGGACCGTCTTCTTCGAGGGTTTGAACCTGGTGAGCGGCCTGGAAGTTGGATTCGGCGGGGTGTGGGTCGGAGCCGCCCCCTATCTCCTGTTTATCCCCGACAAGAACGGCGACGACGTGCCCGATTCCAAACCCCAGGTACTGCTCGACGGATGGGGGTTCCAGGACACGCATGAAACACTCAATGCTTTCATTTGGGGCCCCGACGGATGGCTATACGGGTGCCACGGCGTCTTCACCCACTCTCGCGTTGGTAAACCGGGAACACCGGATGAAGAACGCATCCCCATCAACGCGGGTGTCTGGAGGTATCACCCGACGCGACAGACATTCGAGGTCTTCGGATATGGTACGAGCAATCCGTGGGGGATCGACTTTGATGACCATGGGCAGGCGTTCATCACCGCCTGTGTGATCCCACACCTTTATCACATCATCCAGGGCGCCCGGTATCAACGTCAGGGCGGGCAGCACTTCAATCCGTACGTTTATCGGGACATCGTGACCATTGCCGATCATTTGCATTATCTGGGCGTGACTCCCCATAGTGGCAACGACAAGTCAGATGCCGTCGGTGGAGGCCACGCTCACGCCGGGGCCATGATCTACCTTGGCGGCCGCTGGCCCGAGTCGTATCGCGATCAGATCATCATGAACAACATTCATGGTCAACGATTGAACATGGATCTGCTCAAACCGGTCGGGTCGGGCTACACGGGCAGTCACGGCCCCGACTTCCTGCTGACCGGGGACCGAGCGTCACAGATTCTGAATTTGCGATATGGTCCGGATGGTGACGCCTGGATGATCGATTGGTACGACATGCAGGCCTGCCACACACGCGACCCCCGCGTACCGGACCGCAGCAACGGCCGCATCTACAAAGTCGTGTACGGCCAGCAGGACCAACAACCGGACCCGATCGATTTGGCGGCACTGTCGGACGCGGGACTGGCCGAACTCGTTTTGGAGGAGAACGACTTTTACGTTCGACATGCCCGAAGACGGCTGCAGGAACGTGCTGCCGAACGCGCGATCCGTCCGGACGCCATCGAGTTCCTGATCAATGTGGCCTCGACCAACTCGGATGATACGCGCCGCCTGCGAGCGGCCTGGGCGCTTCACGTCACCGGTAACTTGAGTGTTGATCTCTCCGAGCGACTGCTGGAGGATCCGAGCCCCTACGTTCGCGGTTGGGCGATCCAGTTGAGGACCGAGAAGCAGGGAGCCGAGGTATCCGACGAGTTTCTGGCACGGCTTACATCGATGGCGCGCGAGGACGCCTCACCGATCGTGCGGTTGTATCTTGCTTCGTTCGCTCAGCGCATTGCCCCGTCCAGACGATGGGAGTTGCTATCGACGCTGGCAGACCACCCCGACGATGCAACAGACCACAACCTGCCGCTGATGTACTGGTATGCTGCCGAACCATTGGCCGAACTCGATAACAAGCGGGCATTGGCCTGGGCTTTGAAGGCCGGCCAGTCGATACCTGTCTTGCGCGAATTCATGTTGAGGCGCATCGGGAGCAGTGACGGGAACTCGCCCCTCCAGGTGCTGGTCGACGGTCTGGCAAAGGTTAACGAGACCGACTTGAAACTGTCGTTTCTGCGAGCTCTGCGCACTGCGCTCCGGGGACAGCGCCGTGTTAACGCGCCGGCCGGTTGGTCCGAGCTATCGGCCTCGCTGCTCGAAGACGACGACGGCGAGATTCAGTTGCAAGCCACCGCGCTTGGCGTTACGTTCGGCGATCCAATCGCTCTGAAGAGCATGCGCACTCAGGTACTTGACCAGGGTGTCCCCGTCCCGGCGCGCCTGGTTGCCCTGCAATCGCTGCTCGATGCCCACGACCCGCAATTGGTTGCAACTCTTAAACGACTGCTTGACGCGGACGCCCCTCTCCGAACAGCAGCCATCCAAGGCCTTGCTCGATATGACGACGCCAGCATCCCGGAAACGCTTTTGGCGTTGTATCCCGAACTCCCTCCGTTGCAAAAAAGACAGGCACTGAGCACGCTCTGCGCTCGGCCCGCGTCCGGAGTCGCCCTGCTGCACGCGATCGAGAACGACCAGATTGCCGGTGTTGACTTGACCGCTGACTTGGTGCGTCAATTGCAGTTCCTCAGAAACGACGAGATCAGCGGTCTCTTGCAGACGGTCTGGGGAACCGTACGAAGTTCGGCCGCTGATCGCGTGAAGATGATCGCCGAGTACCAGGAATTGGTAGCGTCTACCGGATTGCCGAAGGCAGACGTTGAATTGGGACGAGCCGTCTTTGCGAAGACTTGTATGAAGTGTCACATACTGTTCGGCATTGGAAACAAGGTGGGGCCGGACCTTACCGGTGCCAACCGTTCGGACCTGAACTACCTGCTCAGCAATGTCGTTGATCCAAGCGCGGTCATGGCAAATGAATACCGCCCCACGAACGTCGTGACGATGAATGGTCGCGTCGTAACCGGCCTGATTCAGGCTGAAGACGCGAAAACGATCACCATTCACACGGGCGATGAAGAGCTCGTCCTGCCGATCGATGAACTCGATGTTCGAGAGTTGAGTGAAAAGTCGATGATGCCCGATGATCAACTGAAACAGTTCAGTCAACATGAGATCCGATCGCTGTTTACATACCTTCAAAGCAAGACCCAGACGCCCATGCTGGCCACCGTTGAGAACAGCCTGAATCTCTTCAACGGCCAGGATCTGACCGGCTGGTCGGGACGCGACGGATTGTGGTCGGTGGAAGATGGCGAACTGGTTGGACGCACCGATGGCCTGACGCGCAACGAGTGGATTGTCAGCGATCTGTCGGCAGATAATTTCCAATTCACGGTCGACGTCAAACTGGTCGACAACCTGGGCAACAGCGGGATACAGTTCCGCAGTCATGCTCAGAATGGAGAAGTTGCCGGTTACCAGGCGGACATTGGCGAGGGATGGTGGGGCAAGCTCTACGAAGAACATGGGCGCGCGCTCTTGTGGAACAAATCGGGCGAACAGCACGTCAAACCGGGCGAGTGGAATACGTACACCGTTGTCGCCGAAGGATCCCACATTCGGACGACGATCAACGGGCACCCGTGCGTCGACCTTGACGATCCCAAAGGTGCTCGGCGAGGCATCCTCGCCTTCCAGTTGCACAGTGGCGGAAAGACGGAAGTCCGATTCCGAAACCTGCAGTTGACGGTCATCGGATCCGCTGAGGCAACCGAAGGGGCCACGGCCTCGACAGAATAGAACTCGCTCGACTGGGCCGGGTGACGTTTCGTCAGTAGGGACTCTCCCTTACCGCGGCACCGTTGCTCGCCCGCCATTCGATTCCTGCGAGAGCAGCTAACCACGGGTTCTCGCGTTCACACCACGAATTCCCGGCAACGACCGCAATTCAATCTGAGGAGATGATGCCATGTTTCGCTCTCGCATTGGCGGTGCTCGCATGACGATGGTGCTCCTGCTCGGGTTTACGACCGGCTCGTTGCAGGCTCAAGAGCTGGACCTCGTGATCTCCGGCGGCCGCGTCGTCGACGGAACGGGCGCTCCCTGGTACGAAGCCGACATCGGGGTCCGAAACGGCAAGATTGTCCGAATCGGGAGAATACGGCCAGAATCTGCGCGACGAGTGCTCGACGCCAAGGGGCTAATCGTCGCGCCCGGGTTCGTCGACATGATGGGGCAGACGGCGACACCGCTGATGGAGGACCCGAAAACGGCCTTCAACCTGTTGTCCCAGGGAATCACGACGATCAACGCCGGTGAAGGAAGTTCTGCGGCGCCGCTGAGTCCGACGGCGGGCGGGCGCAAAGGGTGGACCACGATGGCCGAATATTTCGCGCTACTCGAAATGAGCGGACTGCCGATCAACGTGGCACAAACGGTCGGTCATGCGCAGATTCGGCGAATCGTCCTCGGTAATGGCGATCGTCAACCAACGCCCGGCGAGCTCGACCAGATGCGTGCACTGGTATCCGAATCGATGAATGCAGGGGCGATTGGCGTTTCGACAGCCCTGATTTATCCACCCGGCGTCTTTGCCGACACCGATGAACTGGTCGCCCTGGCGGAAGTCGCCGGCCGTTTCGGCGGCGGTTACTACACACATCTGCGAAATGAAGGCGATCGCCTGCTGGAAGCAGTTGACGAAGCGTTGGAAATCGGCCGACGCGGCAAGACACCGGTCCACATCTTTCATCTAAAGGCCGCGGGGCGTCAGAATTGGGGAAAAATGCAACTGGCCATTGCCAAAATCAAAGAGGCAAGGGCTTCCGGTCGACAGGTGGCAGCGGACATCTACCCCTACATCAATAACGGCCTGGGCATTTCTTCGCTCATTCATCCGCGACACTTCGCCGAGGGACACGATGCGTTGATTGACCGACTATCCGACGCGACCTTGCGAGCGACGATCCGGCGTGAAATGGAGTCGGAAGAGGGCTGGGAGAACTGGTACCGACACGCAGGAAAAGACTGGAATCGCATCATCATCGGGCACAGTAACACCGCTCGGTACAAGGCCCTCGATGGGCATTCCATCGCCGACATGGCCGCGTCTCAAAAGGAAGATCCTTGGGACACGTTTTTTAACCTCGTCCGCGCCGACGCTTTCGCACTCCCCGAAACGATGACGGATGCCAACAAGATCTTGGCGCTGAAACAGGAATTCACGTCGTTTTGTACCGACGTCGGACCGGCTGCCGGTGGCCGATCCGCGTCGCACCCGCGAGCCTACGTGTCGTTCCCCCGCCTGCGTGCCCGGTACTGGCGGGCCACTTGCGCTCTCTCGCCGAATGC
>CAYNDU010000306.1:0-5798 GCA_964395615.1 uncultured Pirellulaceae bacterium
ACTGAGGGGCACGGTTTCTTGGAATGGGGGGAGGAAGTCAGCTTGGAAACGATGTTGGTAACCGGCGGTGCCGGATTCATCGGGAGTTGCCTGGTGCGGCAGTTATTGGATGAGACGAACCATCGCGTTGTCGTCTTGGACAAACTGACGTACGCGGGGCATCGCGTGACGTTACGAGATGTATTCGACCACGAACGGTTCGTGTTTCAACAGGGTGACATCGCGGACCGGGCACTCGTGGAACAGTTACTTTCGAGGTTTCAACCGTCGGCCATTGTTCATCTGGCGGCCGAATCTCATGTTGATCGATCCATTGACGGCCCGGCTGAATTTGTCCAGACCAATGTCGTGGGAACAAGCCAGTTATTGGAAGCGGCCTGGCAATATTGGCGCGGGCTTCCGGAGGTTGAGCGTCGGGATCGATTCCGCTGGGTGCAGGTGTCGACCGACGAGGTGTTTGGTGCACTCGGGGAGTCCGGCCAGTTTACGAGCCAATCCGCGTACGCGCCGAATTCGCCGTACGCTGCGTCGAAAGCGGCAGCCGATCATTTTGTCCGAGCCTATCATCAAACGTTCGGATTGCCGACCGTTATCACCCATTGTTCGAACAACTACGGTCCCCACCAGTTTCCCGAGAAGTTGATTCCGCTGATGGTGCGCCGGGCGGTCGATGGCCGGCCATTGCCTGTCTACGGTAGTGGGAGGCAGGTTCGCGATTGGCTGCACGTCGCGGACCACTGTCGAGGACTGAGGCGGGCCGTGGAGGCTGGTAAACCGGGGCACCGCTACTTGTTTGGCGGCCGGATCGAGCGAACAAATCTGGAATTGGTTGAGGATATTTGCGATCTCCTTGACTCGCTGCAGCCGCTTCCTGACGGGCGAGCTCGACACGAGTTGATCACGTTCGTAGCCGATCGGCCAGGACACGATTTTCGCTATTCCATCGATCCCGGTCCCGCGGAACGTGAGCTGGGCTGGCGCGCGACCGTTGATTATGATGCCGGCCTGAGAGAGACGGTCCGTTGGTATCTGGAGCACGCTTCGTGGTGTGACCAGGTATTGTCGTCCAATTATGACGGTAGCCGTCTTGGATGCCGTTTGGCAGACGGATCCGGGCATGGGTCTACGGACACCGAGACAAGGAACTGAGCCGTGCAGCCGATCTACCTGGACTTTAATGCGACGACACCGGTTGACTCGGAAGCCGTCGAGGCGATGCTTCCTTTTTTGGGCGAGCACTTCGGCAATCCGTCAAGCGCGCATGCGCCGGGACGAATTTGTCACGAGGCGGTCGAAGACGCGCGGGGACGTGTGGCGGCGCTCGTGGGTGCCGACCGGGAAGAAATTGTATTTACCTCGGGAGGTACGGAGAGTAATAACCTGGCAATCCGCGGCATCGTCGAGCAACCGGGAAACAGCCCGGCCGGGCATCTGGTGATATCGACCATCGAACACCCGGCCGTTGAACAACCGGCCGCCTATCTCGAGCGGGTCGGTTATGAAGTGACGCGTGTCGGTTGCGATGAACACGGCGTTGTCGATCCTGACGATGTCCGCCGCGCACTTCGGCGGCAGACGCGTTTGGTCAGCATCATGCATGCCAACAACGAGATCGGCAGCATTCAGCCGATTCGGGCGATTGCCGATATCTGCCATGAGCGCGGCGTCTTGTTGCACACCGATGCGGCTCAATCCGCGGGAAAAATCCGAACGCAGGCGATGGAACTTGATGCGGATATGATCTCGATCGCCGGACACAAACTCTATGCTCCCAAGGGAGTTGGGGCATTGTACGTGCGGCGTGAATTGTCTCTGCAGCCGATCCTCTACGGAGCCGGGCACGAGTCGGGGCTGCGGCCCGGAACGGAGAATGTCGCTTCGATTGTCGCGCTTGGTGTGGCATCTGTACGAGCGCTGCAGTCGCTGGACGCGATGGCCGAACAAATGGCGGAGGGCCGAGACCATTTACAGTCGCGGTTGCAGGAGGAGATTGGGAATCGCCTGACGATCCACGGGCTCGGCACGCCCCGCCTGCCAAACACGCTCAGCGTCAACTTCCCCGATGTGATCGGAGCGGATCTTCTGAGCCGGACACCCGAGTTATATGCGTCGACGGGGTCGGCGTGTCACGATGACGACACGGCCATGTCCGCCACGTTGAAGGAAATCGGTCGGGACGCGGCATCGGCCCGCGGGACGATCCGACTGAGCCTCGGGCGCCACACGACTCTGTCCGAGGTCGACCGGGCGGCCGATCTGTTGCTCGGCGCTTGGGAATCGCTCGTCGACTAGACACCGCCGAACCTTCGCATGCCGTTCTTCCACGTGGTCCATCGCAGATCGTCTAAGGACGTTGCTGCATGGCGGCCGCCTTTGCCATCGCATCTTCGGCCATTCCGATATAGGAATGCTCCTGCGTTCCCGCAAACGCGCGCTGGCAGGTAACGCTCAAAGCCGTGAAATTAAACGGTTCGGTCGGCTCGAGCTCGCACGCTCGCCGACCATGTTCCACCGCCTCCTTGTGCTGACCGAGACGGCCGAGCACAACGGCCAGGGCGAGGTGGGCCAGGGTGTAGGCCTCATCCTCACTCAGTATTGCTCGGAGCTTGACGACCGCCTCGTCGAATTTGCCATCATCCTTCAGCTTGTCCGCTTCGTTGTACAAAGTCGTTACGTCTGCCATGTCTCGTTTCGCTCCCTTTCGCACCTTCAGGGGTCTCGGTCTTTCCACGTGACGGTCAACTCGGCTGCCGATTTCGGCCCGGCCGCCGATTATTCGGGTCGGCCGACGATTTTCGCCGGCCGACGGTGGTGATCACCGGCCGCAGGGCACTAACGGGCGTTAATTGCGGCCTGAGCTGCTGCGAGCCGAGCGATTGGCACACGGAACGGCGAGCAGCTGACGTAGTTGAGCCCGACTTTATGGCAAAAGGCGATGGAGGCCGGGTCGCCCCCATGTTCACCGCAAATGCCGACTTTGAGCGCGTTCTTCGTCGCACGGCCCTTGGTAACTCCCAACTCGACCAATTGTCCGACACCCGTCGTGTCGAGTGATTGGAAGGGATCGACGGTCAAGATTTCCTGCTTCAGGTAATCAGGCAGGAACGAGTTGACATCGTCACGGCTGTAGCCGAAGGTCATTTGCGTCAGGTCGTTCGTTCCGAAGCTGAAGAAGTCGGCATGTTCGGCAACCTGGTCGGCCGTCAGCGCCGCGCGAGGAATTTCGATCATCGTGCCGATCGAGAGATTCAATTGTCCCCGAAACTTGGCTTTCGCAGTAACTCGCTCGATGGTCGACTCGGCCCGGCACCGAAGCAACTTCAGTTCGGCAGCCGTCCCAACCAGCGGGATCATGATTTCGGCACGGGCGTCAATTCGTTTCTTCTTGCATGCAATCGCCGCTTCGACAATCGCCTGAACCTGCATGTCCAGGATTTCGGGATAGGTCACACTCAGCCGGCAGCCGCGATGCCCCAACATGGGGTTGGCCTCGTGCAGCTGAGCCACGCGGGCTTTGACTGCGGCCGGTTTGATGCCGAGGCGGCGGGCCATTTCCGATTGATTCTTGGCATCTTGGGGCAGGAACTCGTGCAGCGGCGGATCGAGCAGCCGGACGGTGACCGGCAGGCCTTTCATCGCGGTGAAGATGCCGATAAAGTCCCGGCGCTGGTACGGGAGCAGCTTGGCGAGCGCCTTCTTTCGGTCGGCCAACTCTTCGACCAGGATCATCTCTCGCATGGCGGCGATCCGGTCCTCATGGAAGAACATGTGTTCGGTTCGACATAGTCCAATCCCCTCGGCGCCAAACCCGCGTGCTCGTCGGGCGTCTTCGGGAGTATCGGCATTGGTTCGAATGCCGAGCGTACGGTACTGATCGGCCCACTTCATGACCTTGGCAAAATTGCCGGACAACTTGGGGGCCATGGTGTCGACCGCCCCTTCCATGACCTGGCCGGTCGAGCCATCGATCGAGAGCGTATCCTTGTGCGTAAACGTCTTGCCGCCGACGATGATTTTGCGCGCTTTGGCATTAATCTGGACCTGTCCGGCGCCCGCAACACAGCAACGGCCCCAGCCGCGAGCAACGACGGCCGCGTGGCTGGTCATTCCGCCCGTGCTCGTCAGGATGCCTGCCGCACGATGCATGCCGTCGACGTCCTCGGGGCTCGTCTCCTTGCGAACGAGCAGCACGTTTTCACCGGCATCGGCACGTTCGACGGCTTCGGCGGCAGTGAACGCCAGTTGACCGACGGCGGCGCCTGGCGAAGCCGGCAGACCCTTGGTCAACGTCGTCGCTTTTGCCTTGGCCTTCGGGTCAAAACTGGGTAGCAGCAACTGAGTCAAGTCATTGGCCGGGATTCGCAAGAGGGCCGTCTCTTCGTCGATCAGCTTCTCTTTGACAAGGTCACAGGCTATTTGGACGGCCGCCGCTCCCGTTCGTTTACCGGTCCGCGTCTGCAGCATGAATAACTGACCGCGCTCGATCGTGAATTCGATATCCTGCACATCCCGATAGTGTTGTTCCAGCGTTTTCTTGATACTGAGCAACTGTCGGTAGACCTTGCGATTCCACTGCGACATTTCCTCGACCGGTTGTGGCGTACGAATGCCGGCAACCACGTCTTCACCCTGGGCGTTGATCAGGAACTCGCCGAAGAACTTGTTTTCTCCGGTCGACGGGTTTCTTGTAAACGCGACTCCCGTTCCCGAGTCGTCACCCATGTTCCCATAGACCATCGATTGGACGTTGACGGCCGTTCCCAGCAATCCGCGAATGTTCTCCACTTCGCGGTAACGCACGGCACGGGACGTGTTCCAGCTCGAGAAAACGGCCTCAATGGCCAACTCAAGTTGCTTATAGGGGTCCTGGGGGAAAGCGCTACCCGCGTGGTTGCGGTAGACCTTCTTGTACGCCTCGCACAACTCTTGCATCCCCTCGGTCGGCACTTCCGTGTCGTCGTGGACCCGGTACTTGGCCTTGATCTTTGAAAACGCGGCCTCAAAATGCTCGTGACCAACGCCCATCACGACGTCGCCAAACATGTTGATCAACCGCCGATACGAGTCATAGGCAAACCTCGGATTGCCGGTCGCCCCGGCCTGGCCCTCTACGGATTTGTCCGTGAGACCGAGGTTCAAAATCGTGTTCATCATGCCGGGCATCGACACGGCAGCACCGCTCCGTACCGAAACCAACAACGGGTTCGTGTCGTCACCGAACTTCTTACCGAGTTCTTTTTCGAGCATCTTCACGTGCTTGTGCACGCCGTTCATGAGTCCCGTAGGGAGCCGCTCACCTGCCTTGTAGTACAGGTCACAGACCTCGGTCGTGATCGTAAATCCGGGAGGTACGGGTAAGCCGATCCCCGTCATTTCCGCCAGGTTGGCGCCTTTGCCGCCGAGCAATTCCTTTTTTGTTCCACCACCGTCAGTTCGCGTCTTGCCGAAGTAGTAGAGCATCTTCTTGGTTCGTGCCGATCGTTTGGCCATCGGGGACTTCCCTTCGTGGTGGACAAGAAATTAGTTGGATGTTATTGCTGGATCGGGATCCATGGTTCGACTCGCGGGCCAGGCCGGCCCGCGAAACGTTCGTTACTTTTTCTGGTGGGGTGCGAATCGTTCCGTGCACGTCACAGTCGCATGGGAACGACGGCGAGTCACGAGCATCGCTGGTGCAGGCAAGCGATGTCGAGCCGAACCCGTCTGCGCCCTGAATCGCTCACTTGTGTGTCGACAGACATCGGGCCGGTTCTCCGACCGCCCGTCCCCGACGGCCGTTTTCCCGTCCCCGACGGCCG
>CAYNDU010000306.1:5898-7119 GCA_964395615.1 uncultured Pirellulaceae bacterium
CCCGTCCCCGACGGCCGTTTTCCCGTCCCCGACGGCCGGTTTTCCGTCCCCCGGCGACCGGTTTCCCGCAAAGCCGCGTATCGGTATGGCGGAGCCGTCGATTGAGGCCGCCCACCCGACCGATTAACGGTCCGGGCAGACCCGCAACTCTAGCAGTGCCTTGGCAATGCGTCAATCAAGGGCGGCGCTTTCGCCGGATCCGTCAATGTTGGCCGCCTACTTAATGGGCGATTACCGGCCTCAAGGGTCCGCTTGAGGTTGTGTGGATCGCGTTGATTTCTTCGCCGAAATCCACGGACGGTCATGCCACGGCTGCCGAAGACCGGGTCCGGAGACCGGGTCCGAGAATCCATCGATCAAAGGGGGGCCGACTGGCCGCGTGACGCGTGTTCGTTAAGATGGCCGCAAGTCCGTCGGCCCCGTCGGCTGCTCGAAACGCGTTGGGGAGGAGTGAGGCAGGTGGAGATGCCCATCAACGAGAAGTCGCGGAGATTTTTGTTGGCCGCCGTGGGTTTCGAATTGGCCCTGGGTGCCTTGGCAATGGTGCTCGGCTGGTTGTTCGACTTCGACGCTTCTCAAAGGCTGATACCGAGAAACGGGACCATGTGGCTGACCGCTCTTGCGGTCGGCGGGGGCGGCGCCCTGTGCATGTACGGAGGGATCGTGGCCATGGATCGGCATCCCCGGGGGCCATTGGTCGGTCTGCGGCGACTCGTACGGCACTCGGTGGCGCCGTTGTTCCGAAACACGTCCGTGGTCGGTCTGGCATTGATTTCTCTCTCCGCCGGTTGGGGAGAGGAACTTCTCTTTCGCGGTCTCGTGCAGGACGGGATCGCTCAATGGTTAGGGCCCTCGGAGGGCCCCCTGATCGGGCTGCTGGCGGCGTCGGTCCTGTTTGGACTCTGCCATTGGCTGTCACCGACGTACGCCGTAGTCACGGCGCTCATTGGGCTCGTTCTCGGCGCCTCCATGATGGCAACCGGGAGTTTGCTGGCTCCGATGGTGATGCATGCATTGTACGACTTTCTGGCGTTATGCTACCTGGTACACCAGGTCAGGCCGGGGGAAAGTGACGCGGCGTCATGAATGGGGCGCCTGAAGAAGTGGCGCCCGAAGAAGTGGGCGCCCGAAGAAGTGGCGCCCGAAGAAGTGGGCGCCCGAAGAAATGGCGCCCGAAGAAGTGGGCGCCCGAAGAAATGGCGCCCGAAGAAGTGGGCGCCC
>CAYNDU010000307.1:0-7112 GCA_964395615.1 uncultured Pirellulaceae bacterium
TTCCCCCCCCCTTCCGCGCCCCCCCCCCCCCCCCAAAAAAACCCTCTTCCCCGCCGGCGCCGCGCCGATCACGGCCGCCGCTACGGGAACTCTCGAGGCGCGGCAAAGATTCTCGGCACGGCGACGCAGTTGCAGCAGACGAAACTCGTCACTCGCCGGAATCACGCCCAAGTTCTGTTCTTGCCGCATCTTGTTGTTGTTCCCCAACCACTCAATCAGGTCTTCAGCCTGCTCTAACGCCTGTTGGGAACGCCACTGAAGATCTCGGTCACGGTCATCAGGAAATGCCATGGTCCACTTGTCCTTCTGCTACACCGCTGACTGTTCCACATGGCAACGATGATTGTTGCGATGATTCCTCAAATCGTCCAGTCTCTCTTAGTGACCTCAAACGCCATGGGTCGCCTGGGAGGTGACCAGGTCCCTCGCATCCTGCTGTTGGAGTGACTACTCTGATGCACGTTGCGCTTCACCGCCTTGCAAGCGAATAGCATACGGATACGTCTCCACCGATCCGTTCGTCCTATCGCGCGATTCGATGTTGATCGGATAGAAATTACTGTCCGAATAGCGCAGATTCGGGGTGCGGACGTCGGCCGTTTGGTCGTCCCCGTTGGGAACGGCTTGCTCCCACGGACCCGCTTTCGTTTGTCCTGGCCCGACGCATCGGAATTCAAGGCTTCCAGCCAGTTGATCGGCCCGAATGTGAATGATCAGTTCGAATTCATCGCGCCCTGCCATCAGCTCTCCCAGAGTCACCGCCTTGAAGCGGTTCGCCAACACTCGAACCGGAACGTCGGCTGTCTGGCCGCCGAAGGCAACGGCAATCCGGGTCGTCCCGGGACGCAAACCTCGAAATCGATTTGGTGAATCGGCCACAGGAGCAAGGATGCTTGGATCGCCAGACTCGATCTTCGCCAGGCTCGAATCGATTGTCCGAAAGGTCCGGTCGCCTCGGAGCCGAACCTGAACTTCCAGAGGTGGCGTGGTCTTCCCAACCCCGCAACTCACCGAGTCGGGTTCGACCCTCAGCGCGATTAAATCCTTGGGAGTGAAAGCACCGGTAACGGTTACCTCCTGGGGGGCACTTTCCAGGTCACCCAGAGTTGCTCGCAGAGTGACTTTTCCCGGCTGCCTGGCCACCACCGATGGTGGTTGGTGCTGGACAACTACGGCTCCCGGATTCGGTTCGACAACCGTAAAACGGATATGCGGTCGCGCCGCATCATCGCGATCGTCTGTGACCAGGTGCGTCAGCTCCTGCTTTGGACCACCGTTGCCCGGATAGCCCCAAACGCGGTAGGTGGCCGATTCATTGACCGCGAGTAACCGTCTCGCAAGGACAAGCTCCAACCGTTCAAGAGGACGCAGCGGTTCGATCTGCACTTGAAGTGTGTTCGACATCAAGTTCTCGCGACGGGCCCGCAAACGAACGGTGCCTGGTTTGAGCGCCAAGAACCGACAGCCCGGCCGGACGTCAGCGTACTGCTCGTCGCCCGCCGTCAAAACCAACTCGGCACCATCATTGGTCACGTCGCGACCGCCGTCGCCCGTCTGAAGAGACACATGGAAAGGCACTTCGGTCCCCTCGATTACTCTCGAAGGACCTCGCAAAACCAGATTCACGAACTGATTCGGCGCGCCCGAGGGGCTGGTTGGTTGAGTTCCCACCTGAACTCTGGCCGAAGTGTGCAAGTCGGAGTACTTACTGTTCGGTGCGTCGATGCGAATTTGAACGACAGCCATCCCATCACTCTTTGCGCGGATCGCACCGCTGGCCAGGACATCGAAAATTCGATTCGGCGTTCCCGTGACCTTATAGGGCAGTTGGACGGGCTGGCGACCGTTTCCCGGCAAAATGATGACCTGCTGGAACCGACCGGTCCGACCGACTTCCAGGTGCAGTGGGTCCGGTCGCACGACTAACCGCGCGCTGTTCGGAATGTCGTCGGTCACATCAACCAGCAAGGGTGTTTGTGTCTTCAAATCTCCTAGTTGAGCATCCACTTGCGTTTGCCCGATTTTGCGAGGGCGTACGACGGGGCCGGATGCCGTCGGGTCGATCGAAATGACGTCGCGAGGTTCGTGCACGACCAACGTCGCTTCGTGATCCACGTCCTCCTGCGTTCCATCGGCATACACCCGGATCACTCGAATGCTGTCGCCGGGCGTTCCCAGTTCCATGCGAAAGACGCTTGGGATGAAACGCAGGCCGACGGCTGGAGCGGGCGGAGCCTGCGCGGCGCCGTCCGGTTCGACTGCCACGCGCGCTGTCGCCTCGCGTCCCCCGAACCGGGCAATGGCTTGTGTCGTGCCCGCGGCCCGTCCAACGACGCTTAAGTCCCCACCGGCTTCGGCGATGCTTGGATCGTCAACTTCGAGTTGCACGCCGTCGGCTGCTCCCACCGGACGAAGCTGGCCGGCCGCTCGCGCAAACACGTGGAAAGGCGTGCTTTCCCCGACGCCAATGTGAACGCCGGTCGGGCGAATAATCAATCCGGCCAGGGCCCGCACATCGACGTTGACCGGGATTTCTTGTTCGAGCTGGTCCTTCCAGCGGGCCTGCAACTTCGTTCGTCCCGGGGAAACGGCTAAGACCTGACGTGAGGCTGGCAGGACCTCGATACATTCCCGTTCCGGTCCGGTAGCCGCGATGGACAAGTTCGGATGGTTTCCGAGCAAATGTCGCCCCGACGAGCTCAGACCGTAGACCAGAAAATGGCGCCGGTCACCAGCCGCCAGATCGAGTCTCGGGGGAGAAAACACCAGCCGATCGAATGAAATCTCCTCGACGTGGAACTGGGCGGTTCCCGAGGTCTGGACACCGGGAACGGTTGCGGCAATCTGGACATCGCCGGCAGCCACGCCGAGTAGCGAGACGCCGTCAACCGTCGCAATCTTATCGTCTTGACTCGTCAGAACGGCTGATGCCGTCGCTCCCCGGCGCTCGCCATTCGGAGCAATCAGGTAGACTCGCAGACGCAGTTGCTCGCCGACCGCCAGCACGCCCCGGTCCGGTTCCAGCACGACACGCGATCCGGGCCCAGGCGGTGGCGAGTCAATCACATCCACGTCCAATGCTTGTACCTGCCCACCGACTACAAACGTAACCCGTCCCCGGCCCGGACTGACTCCGGAAAGTGTCCGTGTTTCCGGATCGTAGGCCACAATACTCGAGGGCGTTGCCGTCACGACTGCCTGCTCGCTGAAGTCACCGCCATCGCGTCGCACGAAAACGTCGCTGCCCACGTGCACCGATTCTCCGGTGCGAAGCACCAAACGCTCCGGGCTGATCTGCAACTCCTTGCCCACCGGTGCCGTAGGCCCCACAACGCTCACGGCAACTCCCGGATCGCTGACCACGGCCCCCGCTCTGGCTGTAACCGTTGCCGTTCCGTCTGCAACGCCCGCCAATACCGATCCCGTAGCCAGAACAACGCCGGAGTTGCTCGACATCCATTGCAAAGAGGGGTGGTCGGTGACGACGCCGACTCGCTGGCCATTCTTAAAACCAACGGCGTCAATCGTCGCCGTCTCGTGAACGCCCAATGTCAACGAACTTGGAGTGAGTTGAATGGCGTCGACATCCAATTCGGCCACGACCTGCAAATGGAGAGCGTTTTCGGACTTCACTCCCAGGTACTCGGCTCGAATGGTCGCCTGGCCTGGCTGAATGCCGACAACGCGTCCCGACTGAATCGCGACGGCAGCCTGTTGCGGATCGCCGTCAATTTGCAGCGTTGCCGCGGATGTGACGTCGCTGGCAGATCCTCCGTCGAGAGCAGCTTGGACGCGGAAGTCGTCGAATGGAACCGCCACGGGAATCGTGATCGGCTCCGCCCGATCGGTCACGATGTGCACGCTCGAGGGTTTCTTCGGCGTTGGCGGAGCAGGAAGTGGCGTAATCGTGATCGCGACCGATGCCGGCTCTTTGGCGTCCGGATGGCTTGCCGTGATCGTGGCTTTCCCAGCTTCGATTCCTCGATAAGCCCCGGTAGCTGGAGAGACGCCCAGCAGCTTGGGAGCCTCGGTCTGGAACGTCACGTCTTCCCGATTCACTTCGACGGGTTGACCGCTCAGGCTCCGTGCGGAAACGTCCAACGTGCCGGCACCACCGATCGCAATGGTGGATGGTCGAGGTGTCAGTACCAGCGTAATGGGTACGCGCGCCCCAGACGTGATCTCGACGACGTTCGACTTTTGGCCCTGGTATTCGGCAGTGACTTTCAGCGGGCCGACGTTTGGCTGTCTGGCCGTGACCTCGCCATCCCCGAAAGGCAGACCCTCCAATGATTGGCTCGACCATTTCACGCGGTCGAGCGGAACTGCGACACGGCGGCCATTGCTGTAACAGGCCCACACTTCGAAATGCATCGATTGCCCCACGGGCAATTCCACCGGTCCCTTCGGAGCCAGTTCCAGTTGCAGTGGTCCCGCGATGACCCGGACCTGGGCCGCAGCCTGTAGGTTTCCAAGCCGGACTGTCAGCGTTTCGGCACTATCATCGGTCGGTTGTACGCCCGTGATCTGCAGCGAATCCCTGTCGAGTTCGGCATAGCCCGGACGTGGAAAGCGAACCCAATCCAGCACGTTAGGCTCCAGTTCGACGCGATGGGTCTCGTCCACGTTGCCCGTGACCCGAAAGTTGGCCGAATCGTCCACACGCACCGTGATTTGATCCGGTTCGATCGCAATCGATTGAAAAGAACTGGAAACAACAGTGACGTCAATGGTCGATGGCTGCTGCCCCTCCTGTTCGGCGGTGACTGTGCAGTGTCCGGGGGAGCGACCGACCAAACGGTTCGCGCTCGAAATCTGCACGGTCTGTGGTGACGAGCTGGCCAGGCTCGCAGTCTTCGGATTCACTCCCGGCATGTCCGCCACTTCGCCGACACGCAGTTCCAGACTCGTGGCGATGGGCACCAGCGGCGGCGGTCGGGCGGCAACGACCTCGAATGTTGCATTAGCTGTCAGTCCGTGAAAAGTTCCCGAAACCGTGCCAGAACCTAGCTCTTGGCCATGAAGTCCCGATGGTTGGATCGTAGCACAGTTCGTGGGATCGACACTCAGCTTCAACTCGGAAGAGCCAACGACGGACAAGTGTTCGCCATCCTCAGTCTCCACTTCCGCCACCACCCGGGCGGCTTGCCCTTTCGGCACTTGTGTGGGATCGACCGACACATGCAGCGACTGATATTGCTTTTCGACTACCTCGACGTCCGCCGTGGCTTCCATGTACTCGCTGTCCGGTGTCGCCCGGTATCGTGCGCGGACTTTGCAACGTCCCGTTTCCAGGCCTTCGAGCAACCCACGATAGACGAAACACGGCTCGTCGATCCCGGGAATCCATTCGGCGGCCTGCGTCAGGTCGGCGGTCTTCCCATCTGCATATTCACCCATCATCTTCAGTTTCGCCGTGGCCCCCAGACCGAGCACGACTTTACTCGGTTCCAGAAGGACTCGGTTCGGATTCACGGGAGGATTCACCGTCAGCGTGGCTGTCGTCGACAATTCGCCCAAATAGAAGTGCAATATGGTCGTGCCGGGAGCATTCGCGGTGGCGACAACGCCGGATACTGCAAAACTGGCCAGTTTGCGGTCTTCCGCAAACGCCGTCACTTGTGTCGAAACGTCTCGTTCACCATCGGCATCCGTTCGCTTGACGGAAAACTGAACCTGACCGCCAACGGGCGTGGCCGCCTGGTTCGGTGTGACGACAAGTTGCGGCTGGACAGGAATCGGGCGTCGTGTCAGATACCACCATGTCCCGACAGCTCCCCCAGCGAGCAGCAACAGCAGTGCCAGGCCAGCCAGCAGATTCCGCATCCGATGCGGTCGTTTTTCCGGCTTGACGACGCGCGGGATCTTCTGGCAATGAGGACATTTCTGCCGCCCATCACTGCGGCGCAAAAACAACTGCGAGCAACTTGGATTCGTACAAATCACGGGCGCAGCCGGAACCTGATCCTTGCGCCGGTAACCGGGGCACCACACCAGTCTCCACTGCTTCTGCTTGTCACGGTACTTGAACAGGTAGCAACGCCGATCGGGCCCCTGCCCAGTGGAAGTGATCGAGAGCAGTTCCTTCTTCACCAACGAGTGAATGGCCCTTTCCGCCGACGTTTGGACTTCACCGGCTTCCATCCTTTTCACGAGCTGCGCAAGCGCCTTCTTGAAAGGGCCTTCCAATTCCCGTTCACTGACCGGGAAACAAGCCGGACACTCGACCCGGGCACCATGCTCGTTGCGGACGTAGAAATGGACCCGGTTCCCGTGACGCTCAGCCTCGGCCACCATGGAGCCAAACCACCGGCGCAAGAGCTGGTAGTTATTATTCTGCTTGTCCAGCAGCGGAAAGCCTTGCTCGATGACCGTGTTCTCGAAGTCGACCGCTTCGTTGCTTAGGTCAATCGACAGAATCGGGGTTGCCATCGCATTCTCCTATCAGCAGTTCGCTCGATTTCAGCCTACCAAAATGAATTGAGAAAGCAAGTCAGATATTCACTGGTTTGACCGTTTGATTCTGTCTTGTCCTCGATCTTGTGGCCTGCCAACTCGTTTGGCGAGTTCGATATTCAGAAAGCGAAACTCTGGAATTCTTGCTGCTGCTACTGCGCATTCACCTCTCTGCTGCCAAAGCTGGTGAAAAGGAGCCAGGGAAAACGTTGGGATAAGATGTTCCGGATGTACCGCCTGGGTCCTGTGTCGCGTCAGCCGACGGTGTCTCAATCGGTTGAGTCGCACTGACCGGTCTGCTTCGTGAAACTCGTCAAGAAGGCCTGAGACCCGACAAGAAAGCAGAAGAGTTCGTCCGTGGCGGCAAAAAAAGAGGCAACCATGCCTCGATCTGTGACCTCGTCCGATCGCCGATTCTCAGACTGCTTCTTGATGGGCCGGGATCCGGTTAGTATACTGAAACCTCGGTCATGTTTGAAAACTCGCTTTGCCCGAGGAGTGGCCGGGGCAGCGTCGGGGGCGGGAAATCACGGAACGAGGGCTTCCGTGCGGACACGGGAGCTGCGATGTGCAAGAGCCGTGATTCCCAGACGATGATCAAGCCTGATGGCTCGATCTCCCTTTTGTCTGTTGCCGTTTTGTCTGTTCAGGACTGT
>CAYNDU010000308.1:0-7105 GCA_964395615.1 uncultured Pirellulaceae bacterium
ACATCGGGAGCACACGCGCAAGCGCGGACGCTCACCCCCTTCTCCCTGCGGCACCATCGCCCACATCACAATCGCCGTCGCCACAATAAAAACGCTCGTGTGAGCCGAGGCGGCAAGCCAGCCCGTTCTTCGCCCATCAATCACAAAGAAAAGTGGTACCAGGACCACGGGATAGATCTTGCCTCCAATCGCCAGGCTCAGGAACAGCCAGGCCAGGATCCACGTCCAATGCCCGTGAACAGGCTTCGGCGGCCGCGCCTCCGGCGACCGATTCCTGCCGAACGCGGCGCGAATGACCAGGTAGACCGCCAGCGTCGTAAAGAACAGCGCCACGGCGTCCAGGTGCCCGCTGTTGGCCACCTCCTTGATCAACAAAGGACACCAGCCATATGCAAGTGACCAGGCCACCGGTCGCCCGACCTGTTGAAGCAACAAGAGGACGAGCAGAAACGTGGCCAGATCGAAGGCGACGAACCAGCCTTTGAAAACGACCATGCGGCAGAATATGGAGGCGTCGTCGGGAGTCATCCAACTGGCGAGCGCGAACACCGCCTGGCTTGTCGGCGGATAAATGGTCGGTAACTGACCATAATGGACTCGGCGCAAGATCTCCTCTAGCTCAGGCGAGGCGTCACGAAGAGCTACCAGTTCGGCCAGGTCATCGGGGACCGATTCACCGTGAGCAACGGCCAGCACCTGGGCCGGGCTGTATCGAAAAGGATCGACACCGTGCGATAGGACCTGGCCGTCCCACAGATACCGATAGATGTCGATTTCAGCAACTGGGTCCGTCCACAGCAGGGTCACTCGAAACAGCACCGAGAACGCGGCGATCACGATCACCAGGCGACGATCTTGCGGTGCGGCAAGGCCGGCTCGTAACGCGGCCAGATAGGAAAGGAAAGCGACCGAAAAGAGCCCCAGAATGGCCAGCAGTGACCAGTTTCCGACGCCCTCCACGTGCAAACTCTGACCTGCCAAGGCAACGAGCACATAGGCAAGTCCAGAGACCAGCCCCCAACCGACAAGCTGTACGAACCGTGTCATCTGATAACCTGATTGAGCCCTCGGCGACCCGACTCCAACGACCCGAGCGCTCTCTCATGGGGCGTCGGGAAGCGTTGCATCGATACGGCCGAGCCTCTAAGGTCGATCACCGGCCGTTACCAGAGCGAGCATCAGAGTGGGGAACGATCACGGCCGCGGCGTCGGGTGCTTGCGAAGGGGTTCGTTCGGCGCAGGCCGGTCATTCAGGAAGACAAAATCTTTGTCGGCTGCCTTTTGATGGCAGGCAATGCAACTCGTAACCCGCCCGGCCACCGGCACATTGCCCTCCTTCGTGGTCATCTGCGCCAACTTGCCGTCGGGTTGATATACGATCCAATACCAGTCGCCGTTCTTGGGGTCGGCGCCCTTCGAGCGGTACATGACCGAGACATTTCGAATCGCTTTACCGTCGGCCGTTAATTCGTCGCGAACCAGGACCGAACCGTTGGGAACCTGTTTCAAGTTCTTATTGGTCACATCGTTAAGGTACGTTTGTCCCACTGAGCTGTGCGGCATGGTGGCCTTGGCAAACTCCGTTTTTCCCGGCGTACCCCAGCGATGATAGTCCGAATTCGGCTTGTGCAGGTACTTCCAGAACGACGCGGCAAATTCGGCCGGTGTTGGAGGTCGGGGTGAAGCAGGAACTGAACGGTTGGAACCGCTTGACGGTCCCGTCTTGGGCGGAGGCGAAACTCGGCTACTGCCCGACCCCTGAGCGAACGCACTGGTAGCCATAACGGTCGCGATCACCATTGTCCATGCCGAAACGAATCGATTCATGAGGGTTCCTCCAAAAAAACAGTCTGTCATTCATCGGCTCCCATGAGACGATGGTCGTCGAGCACGCGGCCGCCTGATCCTGGCATCGCGGCACTTAACTTAAACAACCGCCGGGTCGTAAAGGTCTGGCTAGTGCTTTGTCCATTTTTATTTTTGGGGTTGGCCAAATCCGAGATTGTCGCCACACCACGAGTTGCGCGACGGCCAACCCCAACGTTGAAAGTTGTCAAAGCACTAAGTCTCTCGCGTCGTTAGACGCGCGACCGAGTCCGATCTTCGAAGTTTCTCGAAAAATCATGTTCTCAGCAAGTCCGTCCAGTTGAGGCCCGTACCGGCATCCATTCGACGTAACTCGGGGACCAGGAAGACGACTTCGTCGAACAGGTCGGCAATGGCGTCGGCGATCTGCTCGAGCGCATGTCGGAAACGTGATTTCCCGGCCTCGGCAACCATCTGCGAGTAGCTCAATCCTCCCGTTCGCGCCCGCAATGATTCCCGACATTGCCAATCCTCGTCGGTATAGCCAAATGTAAGGTGAGCGCGGCCGTAGAAGAGATGGTGGATGTCGATGGGCCGGTAACGGCGACCATTCACCGTCAGATAGAAGGGGCGAATATCACCGCCGGTCAGAGGGCTCCTTTTGAGAGGGGCCGTACCGTACCCAACTTCGTTGCCCGAGTCGTTACAGATCGCCTCGGGCATGGTTTGAACGTCGCACCCGAGGTAGGAACCGGCAAGGTAACTGGGCCAGTGACGTCCGACGAGCGGTGCGACCGGCGACCGCCGGCGCTCGGCCGCCATCGCCGCGAGGACGGCATACATCGTGTGCCCGATGATCCCGCTCACCAGGTGGTTCTCCTGGTAGTTCCTGCCGATCGCATGCGTCCAGGATCCGGTATCCTAGAGTTCTCGGATACGGATATTGCGCCATGCGACCTTGTAGGGACCGGTTCCCGGTTTAATCCGATGGACTTGCAGGCCGATGAACCCACGCGGAAATAACTTGTGGGCATTCGCATCGTCCAGGTTGGCAATCGGTTTGCCGTTGATCCAGGTCTGAATCTTCGGGCCCTTGGCCATGACGCGGAAGTGGTTCCACTGGCCGTCCTTGAAATTCTTGTGGGGAATCAACTCGTCCTTGGGCGTCAACCAGCCGAGTCCGGTGGCTTCGCCGTAGATATAGCCGGCCTCAGCGCCGCCCTGCCCGCTTGCCTCGATCTCAACTTGAGGGCCCATCACTCGACCGGCCGCGTTGTTGGGTCCTTTGCCGATCGATTTTTCACGAGTCTTCGACCGGATCTGCACTCCCGAATTCAAGTGGTCGCTGACGCGCACGTCGAACTCAAGCTCAAAATCGCCGTACTCTTTCTTGGAGCACAGAAAGGAATTCAAGCTCCCCTCTTTGGTGGTGCCCTCGATCGTGCCGTCAACCACTTTGTACGTGGCCGTACCGTTCTTCTGAACCCAGCCTTCGAGTGAGCTGCCGTCGAACAGCGTGGTCCATTTGCCGGCAGCGTCTTCGGCATGAAGGGGCGGCAACAGGGGGCCGGCCTGGAAGATGGTGATGCAGGCGAGCGAGGACAGTAAGCAGGAAAGCCAACGCTTAGTGTGAGTGGTCACGTAGGGTACTCCAAGGAATAGGCGAATCTCTCTGCATCCCGAATGCGTGAGTGCGGGACGAACGTACCCATTGTAGCAAAAAAAATCGAGCTGCGAGGGATTCGGCCCGTGATGGCCAAGGCGCAACTTCTCGGTTGCGCGGTAGCGTTTGGGAGGATCCGGCGCCTCCGTTTGGGGCTTCGTGGTTCTTGAGTGGGAACGGTAACCCGTGGCGTCAGCCCCCGGTTCGTGGCTAAGGTCGGCCGCCAAGTGCTACCACTCGGCCGCCGGTTGAGGAGAAGTAGAGTCGCTGGCCCGACGCAATCATGCCGTCAAATACCGGTAGATCGCCCAGTTTGTGCACAGCCAGTTGTTCACCCTTGCCGGTCGAGACGGCATACAGGACGGCCCCCTCGTTGCCCTCCAAGGCTGCCGCTTGTCGGGCGAGCAGTTCCTGAGTCTGGGGCGAACTGAAAGTGGATAGCGTCTTCGGCTCGTCGATCAAATCAGGTGGGCCGGCCAGAAACAGCGTTTCGTCGGCCAGCACCATGGCGCGAACGAGCAGCGGGATGTCACGCGCCCATTGTTTCTTTACCGTGTTTGCCGGTGGGGCGCCGAGTCCGGAGGGTTTTTTCTTGCCGCCCATTTTCTTGCCGCCGTTTTTCTTGCCACGGCGATCCACGCCTGTCCCCTCGATTTCCGGCTGCTTCGAAGTGGCGAACAGCATGTACTCCATCGATGTGGTCCACCGATAATACTGCGGCTTGCGACCGAAACTGTAGACTCGATCGGAGTCAAACACCATTGGCCGGCCGGCTGGAGCGAACCGGCCGGAACGATAGTACCCGCCGGCGCCCGACTTCCACACGCGTCCGTAGAGCCAGTACGAGCGGTGCCACCAGACGTCGTCCAGCATTCCCGTCGGACTGAACAGGTGTGCCGTTTCGCCCTGTTGATCCCGCTCGCGCAGATTGGGCACTTGGATGTCTATGCGGTGCCCTTCCCCGTCGAATTGCTGTGAGCGCATGTAGACCGATGTATTGTCGCTTACCAATACGTCAGGTAATGCCACCGGCATGTTCAAGCCGGACAACGCCTCCTGCAAATTGTCATCCGTGCCCGGCACCCGATCATCGAGAACCGTCTCACTGATCGTGGCACCGGTTATCGGGTTCAGACGAAGCAACCGCATGCCGCCGTCCAGGAACATCGAACGTCCGGCGACGCACCATACTTCGGCCGGCCGGTCAGCACTCTCTCGGACCAATACGTTACCGTGCACCGGCCAGACCGATTCAATCCGACCGTAAGCGCCCATTTTCAACGTCGCCGGAGCGGCGCGGAAACGCCAGATGAGTCTTCCGTCGTCGGCGCGCAGGCAATACACATATCCGTCGGCCGATCCAAACAGGACACGTCCTTTCCAGATGGTTGGCGGGCTGTCCACTCGGGCGCCGGTCGTGAATTGCCAGAGTGCCTTTCCGTTATCGGCATCGAGGGCATGCACCTCGTACGCATCGATGGCTGCCACGAACAGTCTTCCGTCCGCGACCACGGGGCTACTCAGCCGCCCGCCAATCTCGGCGCGCCAGGTGACCGACAGGTCAGTCGGCACGTCCGCCTCCACACACCCGCTTCGTGCGGCATCGGCTCGCAGGGTCGGCCAATCGGTTGGCCGAGCGGGTGCCGCCTCGATGGGTAGAGCGTAGGCCGGGCCTTGCTCGAGTCGCGTGGCCCGTTGCTGGGTGTCGATGATCGACTGTCGAGTAGACGAATGCGTGGCCAGGGCGTTAAACCCATATAACTTGGCCTCGAGATAGCAGGCGCACGGATGGGGCGGAGTATAGACCATCCCGTTGCTTGGCATGATGCCGTACAGGCAGGCCCCGCGCACCCAGTGGTTGCAGGTCCAGTGCTGTGCCTTCACGTCGACAAATTCAATTCCCGTGCGGCTGGTCAGTAAGTACTTGTCGGTGGCCTTGGCCCGGTAACAACGGTGATGGAACCAGTGAGTTTCAACATCCGGCGGGAACTCGACCTTGACTTCGCCAGTGCGTGGATCGCGACCCCAGACCGTTCCCGTTTGCTCGGTTCGAAACTCCTTGCTGTTGAAGACATCGGACGTCCAGACCAGTCCATTGACGACCAGGATGTCCTCGGCGCTGCGGTAGCCGGACGGGGCGTGGGGGCAACTCCAGAGTCTCTTGCCGGTTCCGTCGTCAAATGCGTACATCGTTTTGCCGTTGTCGGCATGATAGGGCTTGGTTTCCGGGTCTGCACCGGAAAAGAGCACGAGATCTTCATAGAGGACGAGCGTTGGGGAGAAATAGATCGGGCTTGGACCCCGTTTGGCCAACGCATCCGACTGCCAGACGGTTCCCCCCGAACTCCGATCCAACGCCACGACCCGTTCACCATCGAAGAAGACGACATGGTCTGAGTTGACGGCCAGGCACCCGGGGACCACCCACGGCCACGGCCGCTCCCAAAGCGTAACGCCCGTCTCGGCGTTGACGGCCATCACCGTGCGTTCTTGCGGAGTCCATTCGGTGAGCGGCCCGCTCGAGAAACCCATTCGATTCACGACCAGGTACAAGATTCCGTCAGTCATCAGAATCTCGTCGGCCCCTTTCGTGCCCTTATACGTCGTGCGAACGTCTCCGGTCGCCGCATCAAGGGCCGTCACCGGCGCGTCGAGCGCCAGAGTAACGTAGACCGTATCACCGACGGCTACCAACCGTCGAGGCAGGTCGGAAGGGCCACTCTTCAATCGTTGCAGTTGAGAGAACCACGGGCCGATGTCGCGCCGCCAAAGAACGGTGCCGTTAAAAGCGTCGCGAGCGACCAGTTTCCAATCGGATGGCAGCTGAATGCTGAACGGGGACGCGTGGTCGGCTATTGCAAAGAGCCGGCCACCCGCTGATACCATGGCGCTGGTGCTCGACATGTGGTCGTGCTGGCGACCGTAACGAGGGCCACCCGTCCATTGGTATTGACGCGGTACGTCGACCACCAGGTCGTGGCTCACCGCATTGCCGCTCGGGCTGTGCAGGTAGTGCGTCCAATCGTCCAGAGCATCGGGTCTCGGTTTAACGGTCTTGGCCCACCGGCCGTCGTTCTCGATATAGGCAATACCACCGGGAACGAGGACCCTAAGAACTTCCTTCATCGGCACATCGCCGAGCGAATCGGATATCAACAGATTCACCAGGTTATCCGTATATGGCAGTACGGGCGGCGCGAAGGACTCAACGGAAACCGGCCCGTAGAGACCGGCTTTGCGGACCCGCCTGCGGGCGCTTTTCACTCGGTCGCGGTCGCGATCCAGTGCATGAACCAGAAAGCGATCGTTCGAACGCAGGGCAACCGCCAGGCTCCCGTCGCCGCATCCAAGTAGCACCACCAGACCGCCTTGAACTCCCGTGGCTTTCAGAATGCGATGTGCTGCATCCGCTGGGCGCTCGGCAGCGTGCGCCGCGGTCGTACCGAGCAACGCCGCGGCGATAAGTCCGGCGACACTTTTTCGTGCGATGCAAGTAAGGATGTACATGAGTTGCTCCTGGCCAGGTCCGTATGGCGTTTGCCGAGCCCGTACGTTCGGGTATCCGTGGCGTTTATTCTGCACTTGAGGGTAAAGGGGTCAGGAGTCAATTGCCGGAACGGCCCGTAGGGTGCTTCG
>CAYNDU010000309.1:0-7082 GCA_964395615.1 uncultured Pirellulaceae bacterium
TCATTACCGAACTTGACGTCGGCGGAGCCGAACGATGCCTCACGCAACTGGCTTGCGGACTTCAGCAACGGGGACACCGGACGGAAATCCATGTCCTCGGCCGGCCGCCGAAGGCACCGAGAGATCTGCTGGTGCGACGACTGAACGCGTTCGGTGTGCCGATGCGGTTCCTGGGATTGCGGCACTCTTGGCAACTTCCGTTTGGACTGAGAGTCCTTCGACAAAATCTGGCGAAGCAGCAGCCCACCGTGGTCCAATCGATGTTGTTTCACGCCAACGTCCTGGCCGCCCTGGCAAGCCGCGGGCTGCCCCAGACGCCCTTATGTTGGGGCCTGCGGGTCGCGGATCCCTCGCGTTGGCGCAGTAGGGTCGAGCGACACCTGGCACGCTCCGACCGCGTTGAACGTCTGGTCTGCGTCAGCCGGTCCGTGGCGCAGCAAGCCGGACCCGATCTGGGGCCCGCCGCCCGGAAACTACTGGTCATTCCCAATGGAATCGATGTGCAGACCGCCGGCCAGGTTGAGCCCATCGATTTGCGCCAGTTGGGGCTGCAGGCCGGACAGTCGGCCATTTCCTGCGTGGCCCGACTGACGCGTCAAAAGGGAATCGACCGCCTGATCCGCGCGTCGTCCGATTTGCTTGGCCCTTTGCCGGACCACCATTTGCTGCTTATTGGAGACGGGCCGGACCGTCGGCAACTCGAACAAGAGGCCATGAAGTCCCCGTTTTCCCACCGGATTCACTGGCTGGGATTCCGAACGGACGTTCCGAACATCCTCGCCGCCAGTGACCTGATGGTGCTGACGTCGCGTTGGGAGGGAATGCCAAATGTTGTCCTGGAGGCGATGGCCGTTGGGCGACCCGTGGCGTGCCTGACCACCGACGGGGTGAATGAAGTGCTGGGTCCTCTGGCCGAGCCGCAAACGGCCCCCGACAATGACGTGCAAACCCTTATACACAAAGCAGTTGCGATATCCTCAAGCCCAGCCATGCAAGAGCGGTTGGGACGCCAGAACCGGGCACGCGTGAGCGCCGAATTCTCGGTCGACGCAATGCTCGACGCCTACATCGACCTGTTCGAGTCCTTCCCGCCAACCGAACGTCGCGCGTCAAAATAGAAAATTTCATTTTTCGTCGTCCGACGCATTTCGATGGAAGTCTCCAGCCTGTCAGCACCTAGGGCAATTCTCTCACAGCCGTCTTCCGCACACGACCAAAAAACCGTGTTGACCTTCCGACTCAGGTGGGTATCTTGGGGCCGTAGTGGGGCGAAATGGTAGAGAGTGGCAACCATGTTATTGACCGGGACATTTCATCGCAGTTTGGATGACAAACTCCGGTTCACGTTACCGAAAACCTTGCGTGACATCGTTGCAAAGGCCGGAGAACTTGTGCTTTTTCTGGCCCCGGGCACCGACGGTTCGCTGGTAGCGTATACTGAGAGTGCTTTCCTGGAATTGGGTGAAAAACTGGGCCAGCAGTCGCCGACGAGCCAGGACATTCGGGCATTCAGCCGATTATTCTACGCTCAGGCGCAACGTGTCGAGGTCGACCGCCAGGGAAGAGTCCGAATACCGTCCGAATTGACCGACCTGGCCCTGTCCGATCGCGATATCGTTCTGCTCGGCGTCCGAGATCATTTGGAAATCTGGGACCGGGGTCGGTGGGAAGCGTACCTGCACGGCAAGCAGCCGGACTATGATGCGATCGCCGAGAGCGCGCTGGGAGGAGCCGGCAGCGGCCCAACGAGTTTGGAAAAAACGAGCGAGCCCGTTCGGAGCCCGCAACCGAGGTAAACGGAGAAGCGGTTGGAGCGAAGAAGCGCGCGATCCTATGAGAAATGAAGTCACCAGCGGAGGAAGCCGTTCCAAGAAAAGCAAGTGAGCCCAAAACGGGGCCGCCCAAAACGGCCGGTTGGCGAGTGTTAGAAGGCATGTAACACGGTGGGCCGACCGTCGAAACGTTCGTCAAGGAAAACAGGCAAGAAACGCACGCATAACACCAGAACAGACGCTCCCAAACCTGCCCCTGCGTGGTCCGCCGGTTGGAAGACACCGGGGAGTTGGGGAGTCACCCGATCGTCCGTCCGAAGTCCGCCGAGTGCGAAGACGCGGCTGTCAGTCAACGGCCACAGACTGACGACCCACGGGCTCCTTTGTGAGTCCGCGAGTTTTCGCAGGTACATGAACAAGAAGTTCGTGACCGCGGACTGCAATCGTCGCCACGTTCTGGTAGCGTGACGCGGTTGCTGGCTCGGCCCACCCGTGGGGTGCATGGATGCACCCCGGGTCGCATGCCAGCCCGAGGGTAACGAAAGCCCCGTCGGTGCAGAGAGCCCCCTCGGTACCGAGAACTCGAAGGATGGTAGTCGTCGGGTTGTCGAATCGGGGACAAGCGGTAGCGCACCGGTTGGCCCGTTCGATGGCCAACCTTCGAGTCGTTCTTACGTATCAATCGCCGGCAGGCCCCCGCGTAAACCAGGTCGGTTGGGTGTAGGATCTTGTTGGATGCAACGTGTTTGACTCACGATCCACAGACGGGCCCGGCACACCAATGGAACCACCGATTCACGTCCCCGTCCTGGCAAACGAAGTCCTCGAATGGCTCGAGCCTCTTCCGGGCCAGACGATTCTCGACGGTACGCTCGGCGGAGGCGGGCATACTCGTCTTCTGGCACAACGTGTCGGGTTGTCCGGGCGAATCATCGCCGTCGACCGAGACCCCAAGGCGGTGCGACGGGCCGAACGGTCGCTGAGCGGGCTACCGGTCGAGGTGGCGCACGCCAGCTACCTCGACCTGCCGGAGATCGTCGCATCGCTCAGCATCCGGTCAGTCGACGGTATTCTTTTGGACTTGGGGCTGTCGAGTGATCAATTGGCCGACGGGGAACGCGGATTCAGTTACGACGTCGACGGAGACCTCGACTTGCGATTCGACCCCACCGAGGGTGAACCTGCCTGGAGAATATTGGCGCGCATCAGTGCCGAACATCTGGCGGACGTGATCTACAAGTACGGAGAAGAGCGGTACAGCCGGCGCATTGCGCGCCGCGTCATTGAGGCCCGGCGTAAGGAGCCGATTCGGACGGCGCGCCAATTGGCCGACCTGGTCCGGGGCTGCGTTCCCAGGTCGCGGAACCATCGAATCGACCCTGCGACGCGCACGTTTCAGGCGCTGCGCATCGCCGTCAACCACGAGCTCGATGCCGTGGAACAAGCGCTCGAGCGCTTGCCCGACTTGCTCCACCCGTCCGCACGATTGGCCGTCATTAGTTTTCACTCGCTGGAGGACCGACTGGTGAAACAGGCCTTCCGCCGAGACCGGCGACTGCAGAATCTGACTCCCAAGCCGGTCGTCGCCGACGCGTCGGAACAGCAGGCGAACCGTCGTAGTCGGAGCGCCAAGCTGCGCGTAGCGATGCGAGTCATTCCATGAGGGGAACTGCCGAAGTTCGACCGGCGAATGCGTCAACCGAACAATCGATACCTATTCGTGTCCGTGTGAATGGCCGGCCGGCACGGCGCCGAACACCGTACCGACCGGCAGAACCTTGCCAAGCAGGATGGGCGATGGCCCGATGACACGAGAATCGACCGCACAGCCGGTCCACGTACCCAACCGCTGGCCCGCGCGCGTGATTTCCGGCGGCCAAACCGGGGTCGATCGAGCGGCCCTGGATGTGGCCATCGAGGTTGGAATCGAACATGGGGGCCATTGCCCGCGAGGCCGTCGCGCGGAAGACGGACCGATTGCCCCGCGATACCGATTGACCGAGACTTCGAGCGCGAATTACGCGGTTCGCACAAAGAGAAACGTCATTGATTCCAACGCCACACTGATTCTCTATCGGTCGGCCTTGGAAGGCGGCACCAAGCTTACCCAACAACTGGCCCAGCGCTATGGCCGGCCCTGCTTATCGGTCGACCTGTCCTCGGATCCAGGTCCTGACCTGGCAAGAGAGTGGATTGCAAGACGAGCGATTCACGTGCTCAACATCGCCGGACCGCGTGAAAGTTCGGCAACGGGTATCACCTTGGAAGCCACGCAATTCCTGAGAGCCGTGTTGGGCAACATCGCCTGACGGACGCCGATGCCCGGAGCGGTTGGACCGGGTCGTGCTCGAATTCGCACGCCGGTCTCTTGAACCCGGAGGCATCACGATGCGGAGACCGTTACCGGGGAAAAACGGGCCGTTCTCTATGGTTCAAAGAAAATCGAAGCGCACGCTCCGCGTGTCCTTCTCTTGTCCCGTGGGAATGACCAATGACTGGTAGAGCTCAGGCCGGCGCGCTCGGATCCACCGCACGCCCGTGCAACGGCGGCGCAACTCGAGGTCGAGATCCGCCACGACCATGGCGTTATCGGCTTGCCACGTCTCAGCCAGGATCCGTCCGTAGGGATCGAAGATCGTCGCGTTACCGGTCCGCACCTCGTCATCGTCCAGGCCGACGCCGTTACTGAATGCCAGAAACATCCCGTTATCGTGTGCTCGTGCCGGCAGCCATCGCATCAACCAGCCGCGTCCCTTGTCGCCGCGCAGTTCGGCTTCAATCGCTTCGGGCCGCTGATGGCGCTGGTGCCAAAGCTCCGGGTCGATTCGCCCCATGGCAAATGGGCTACCGGACTGGCAGCCGCCGGTCTGGTGGGGTGCCAGCAGTAGTTGCGCCCCCGCCAGTGCGCAAGCCCGTACATTCTCGATGATGTTGTTGTCGTAACAAATCAAGACGGCCGCGCGCCAGCCGTGGGGCGTGTCGAACACCGTGAAGGCATGTCCGCTCAGCATGTGAGGGCTGACGAAACAGTGGAGCTTCCGGTGGCAGGCCCAGCTGCCGTCCGGCATGGCGATGAAATAGGCGTTGTACAGCCGCTCGTCGCCGTCCCTTTCGACCAGGCCGACGCCGATCGTCATTCCTGTCTCGCGCGACCATTGCTGTACCTGGCTCACACTCGGACCGTCAGGAATCGGCTCGGCCAGATCGAGCAATTCAACGTGCGACAGATGCCGCAAGTGCCAATACCCCGAGAGGCAACACTCGGGGAATACAATCAGGTCGACCGAATCGCGATGTGCAGACTCGATGAATCCCCGCACGACGCTCAGGTTTGCCGCTTGATCGCCGGGCAGATGTTGAAACTGCACGGACGCGACGCGCAGCGATCTCACTTCGTGTCACCCGCCGTCGACGTCCCTGCGTCTTCCGATCCGCCGGCATCCGCCCCACCCGTTGATGACTCGCCCGACGGCTGATCGCCAGACGGCTTCTCGCCTGAATCCGCCTTCGGCTCGCTTATCTCGCCTGGTGGCACCAGGTCGCCCTCGTTGATATCCAGATCGGGAATGTCGGTATCGACTTCCGGTGGCGGCGGCTTTTGCTCACTGCAGCCGAGTGACAATCCGATCAGGGCGATCAAAACCAGCGTGAAATATCTCATGATCTGTCGGCTCCCTAAAGGTTGGGGGTGGGTCTGCTCGTCGGTCGATGACGGTCCGGTCGGGGTCCGATCAGCTTCCGCGCCGATTCGGTCCCCAAGGAAACAGATACTCCGATTTGCGAGAATATTTCCGCAAATCGTGGGCAAGTGGCGGCCACCTGTGGCGGGCGGCCATCGCCGGCCCCTAGAGTATACCGTCTGCGGTTACCCGGTCCATAACCGGATCATCTGGATGAACGAGCAGGCCCAACAAAAAGCTCGCATTACCGCCTGAACAGTAATGCGAGTTGGATGGACGCGTAGATCGGAACGACCGCCGGCCGCCCTAGAAACTGTATTCTTTGTTCTCGACGTCGAAGTCCTTGTCGGTCAGGCCGACATTCAGATTCAACTTGAGGTACGTGTACTCTTCGTCCAACACGGGCGCCCCGCCCGGTGTTTTCGGCCAGGAGTAAGCAGCGTAGCGAAGCGGCACATTCAGCTCGTCATCGATGAAGATGCGGGCAACATGGAAGTCGAAATAGGGTCTCTGAACGGGGTGCGTCACCTGCAACATCGTGCACTGGCGGCCGTTGATCTTTGCTCCTTTCCGAAATTCCACCTGGCACTCGCCGCGTTTCCGGTCCCGGTTTCCCTTTTCCAGCAAACGAACCACCAACGTCTTGAGGCCAACTTCGGTGATCGGATACCGATTGCCCATCATCGCCAGCGCGCCCTCGGGCGGCAGCCAGACACTACCAAACTTGCCTTTTAGCGAGTCTCGCCGCTCGTGAGCGACCAGTTTTCCGTTATTCTGACCCTTCACGAAGATAACTTCTCGCCCCTTCATCTCCGAAGGTTTCAGGAAGTACATATATACGGAAAACGGAACAACGACCCGCCCATTATTCAGTTGCTCGCTACGAACCTTCGTGTAAATGTACTGGTATTCACCTAGCTCGCCACCGATCCGCTCACGTTTGACAAGCACACAATTGTAGTCGCGTACGTTTTCGCGAATATTGCGCAAGCCATCGCTGGCGATGGCGATGGCCGGATCGAGCGGGTGGGCCGGTTGTCGAGCGTTTCCGTCGACTTTCGCCTTGGAAATGCGATAGACGGGCTCCTTGAGATTGGCCCGCGATTGCGGTGGCTCCTGAGCCTGGGCGGCTAAACCGCCGACGATCAACGCCACGGCCATGGTGCCGAGAGCTCCAAGACGGGCAGCGGTCTGCTGGAAACGTGTTTGCATCATGCGGGTACTCCTTTCCGTTCGGGAAGCCCAGGAGGAGATAGCGGGATACCTCCGATGGGCCGGCAAACGGATCCTCCCTGAAATTGTGGAATGTTCCAAATACTAATGCGACTGCAAGTCTCGGACCAAACGGCGTGAAATGGTCGGCGGTGACCACAATCCGCGAAAACGGCCACTGTGAGAGGCCCAAGACGGCGGATTGGCATTTTCGTGGCATCGGGTTATGTAAATATCGCCACGAATACTCAGGAATAATTACAATCGACGGCAAATCCCCGTCCGCTTCACCAATCCCTAAACTCGGCCGACCGGCCGTCGGCAGACGACCCGTCCGCCCCCCCTGTTCTGGTGAGATGCCTGAGAGGTAAAGGGGTCAGGAGTCAATTGTGCGAAGCACCCTACGGGCCGTTCCGGC
>CAYNDU010000310.1:0-7063 GCA_964395615.1 uncultured Pirellulaceae bacterium
AAATTGACAGATGGCCTCCAAAGCAAATCAGACACTCGGCGATGGTATTAAGAGCGTTTCATGCCCCGCGCGTCCGAGCACCGGCGCGCAAAAATGGCGGCGGGGGAGCTCGCTCCAACCGTCCCACGCCGCCAATTGCATCCGTTTGGCACATCCTGCGCCGGATGCCCGCTAGAAAAAACCAAGGGGGACCTCCGAACCACGACCAAGGCCGCCGACAGTCGCTCCGATCAATCGTCGCCCCTCAGGCGTCTTGCCTGACTCGGCATCGCCGCACATTTCGGCGTGGCGATGCGTACACAATTACTGGTACCCAACTACTGAGGGACTTCGGGAGACCGGTCGCTGGATGTGCGTTCGAGCGCGCGGCGGCAGCGCCTGATTTGCTGCCTACCCCGAGGCTATTCACATCCAAACAGGGCCTGGTAAATCGGCCATTCAACTTGCCACACGCGTGTGGCGACGGGCTCGCGAAGTGCCTCAGTGAGGCGTAACAAACGACACATTTTGCCGAGTCTTTCGAGAATGTCAAGCAACCTTCACCATACTTTTTTTATTTGTGTCAAAACGAAGTGTGAGGCGCGCCGAGAAAATCGCCCTGTTGGCCACGTGTTTCGACTAGACTGAGAGTACCGGCCCGTTGCCTTAACGGGTTCGATTGCTCATCTCGACTTTCCGGCGTTGTACGTTGTCTTCTTCGCATTGTTTTTTTTCACATCTCTTGCCCATGTCTGATCAATCATCGTTTTCATCTCCTTCGCCGCCCGTTGATGTGACGGACGAGCTGCTGGAAGGACCGCTCAGCCGGCTGTTGCAAACGGCTGGCGAGTGCGCCTTGAGTCCCGAGCGTGTTGAGCTGTTACATCGTCTGTTGGGTCGTGACCTCTGTTCGCAACTTGGTATTTACCGAATTGATAGTGACCTTTTATTGTCGGTCATTGTGCCGGTCTTCAATGAGGCGGGAACGATAAGGACCGTAATTGATCGCGTGCGCGCGACAGGGTTACCGGTCGAGTTTGTCATCGTCGACGATGGCAGCGATGACGGAACTCGACCGGTGCTTGAAGAGCTGTCGGAGGCCGACGATTGTCGTGTGATTTTTCATGCGACGAACCAAGGCAAGGGGGCGGCGTTAAAGACGGGCCTCGAGGCAGCGCGTGGCGATGTCATCGTCATCCAGGACGCCGACTTGGAGTATGATCCCGCCGATTTTCGCCTGCTGCTCCAACCGATTCTTGAAGATGCTGCCGATGTCGTATACGGCAGTCGTTTCATTCATAACGATCGACCCGTATCACCGCTGTGGCACCAGGGCGCCAATCAGTTGATCACTCTGTTAACGTCGCTTGCGACCGGACACCGGCTGACCGACGTCGAGACCTGTTACAAGATGTTTCGTCGCAAGGTAGTGGCGGACATTATTCCGACATTGAAGGAACCAAGATTCGGAATCGAGATTGAGCTGACGTTCAAGCTCACACGTCAACCGGGAGTCCGGTTCTACGAACGACCGATTCGCTACGCGCGACGCTCATACGCCGAGGGAAAGAAGATCGGGTGGCGAGACGGCATCGCAGCCCTCTGGTGCATCTTCCGTTATTGGCTCGTCCGCTGATCGTGCTCCTCGCCGTGACCTCCGATGACTGCAGACCGACCGCGCCACCACAGTGATGCCATTGGCTCGGCACCGGCCGACGACCGGACCGTGCGCGGCGGTTCGCGCGCAGTGCTGATCGGACAGATCACGTCACAATTAATCTCGCTCGCCACACTTGCCTTGCTGTACCGGATGGTCCCCAGAGATCAATTCGGACTGCTCGGCATGGTCGCGCCGCTCCTGTTACTGGCTCGCGTTTTCGCCTCGCTTGGGCTCAATGTGGCCGCCGTTCAGCGACGGAGCCTGTCGTCCGGACAGCTATCAACACTGTTCTGGATCAACCTGGTAGTCAGTGTCGTAGCGGCCGCCGTGGTGGCGATTGCCGGGCCGGCGTTGGCGCGACTTTATCACGTCCCGGCACTTTCCTGGTTGTCGGCCGCGTTGGCCGGCACACTGATAGTCGCCGCCTGGGGCGCTCAGCACCAGGCACTCCTCGAACGCAAGTTGAGACTCGGACGATTGGCCGCTGCGCGTGTGGCCGCTCAAGCGGCCGGCGGACTGGCCGCCGTCATTGCCGCCTGGCAGGGACTGGGTGTCGGTGCGCTGGTCACTCAGCAGTATGTCGAGCTGGCATTGCTGGCGACTTTGGCCTGGCAACTCGACTCGTGGCGCCCCCATCGCCCAAGCCGAGGTGAGCGGGCGGGCGAGCTCGTCGTGTTCGGGGGATTCTATTCGCTTAGCAGCCTGATGTTCTTTGTCGCACAAAATGCCGATAAGGTCCTCCTTGCCCTCTGGCTGGGTAGCTCACGCCAGGGTCAGGTCGCTCTGGGAATGTATACGCAAGCCTTCAACCTGATGATGAAACCGGTCACCCTGGTTGCAACACCCGTGACCGGAGTTCTTCTGCCGGCCCTGTCACGGGCCGTCCATCCGAGTGAAGCGTTTACGGAACTCGTTGTCCGATTCTTTCGGCTCGTCGGACTCGTGCTCCTACCGGCCGGAGCGGGATTGCTGGTCGTCGCTCCGGATCTCATGCCATGGCTCGGTGGCTCGGACTGGACCCCGGCCGGAAAGATGCTCGCCGCCCTCGCCCCGGTTGTGCTGGTCCAAGGCTGGATCAACATCGTGGGCAGCGTCTACGCGTCATCCGGATTCGCTCGGCACCTGTCCCTCGCCGCCACACTCTCGGCGATCGTCCTCGTGACCGGTTGCCTTGCCGGCCTCCTGCTGGCCGACCGCGGCAATGCCAACGCGGTCCAGTCGGCCCAGGCCGTCGCTCTGGCATATACTTTGGCCACGTTGGCACTCTCTGCTCCGTACCTGCTCGCCTGCCTGCACACGGTTCACGTTTCAGCGGCCGCCGTCTTTCGCCCACTCGGTCACGTGCTCCTGGTCACTCTGGTCATGGCCACTGCCGTCCACGCGCTGCGTCTGTCACTCCTGGCCCTGGAGGTGCCGCTCGCCGCCCGCCTGGCCCTGACGGTGGCGGCCGGCGTCTGCCTCTTCGCCGCCCTCGCTCGGCGTCACATGCGCTGGCTCCTTCAACAGTTTCTGCCTCCCATGCCCAACGACTGACAAAACCGCCGCACACCCCGACGACTCACCTCTTATGAGTGACCGTCATCCCCCCCTCTGAAACTTGACGCCAGATAGCCGATTCGTTAGGGTGCAGAGTATCCGATCGCCGCTCACGGCACGACAATCTGGACGGCGACGTCGTTCATTGAGGGATCAGTCAAGCAACCGGCGGTGTTGGGAGGTCGATCATGACGGTCGAAAATCGAACGGCAACGGTCACGGTCAATGCGGCTTTCTTGCAGGAGATCAAGGACGTCCACCAGGAACTGTGGCGTGCTTTCACCGAGTTGCAGGGGATCTGCCATGATGCTCAGCAGATCCATGAACGGCCGCGAGACGTGGTTGAGCTTTTGATCCAGTTACGAGATCAGTTGGCTTTGCATTTTTCGCTGGAAGAAGCCTACGGTTACTTCGACGACCCGATCCGAGTGGCACCGCACTTGAGTGAATCTGCCAAGCGTTTGCGGGACGAACACGAGGTGCTCTACGGCACGTTTGCCACGTTGACCGAGGACATGGAGGAGCGGCATCGGTCGGGCGAGTTGCCGAAGTCTTCTGACGAGCTGGTGGAGCGGTTCAGTCGGTACTATACCGAGATGCAATCCCACGAAGCTCGGGAAAACGAGCTGATCCTTCGGGCCTATGACGACGACATTGGTGTCGGTGACTAGAAAGTTCGTGGGAATCAGACTCTGACGCAAAATGGAACGATCCACGATACGGCCCGGTACGCAGCGAGTTGCGATTTGAAGCACGAACTAGATCGTCACACGACCGTCGGCCGCCCGATGGAGATCTTGCTCGTCGAGGACGGGTTAGTCGATGCGCGACTGGCCATTGGGGCATTACAGCACGGTGGTTTTCGGCACCGTCTGACCCTGGTGCGTGACGGACAGGAGGCGCTCGAGTTCGTACGGAAGCGGGGTCGCTTTGTGCATGCGCCGCGCCCCGACCTGATTCTTCTGGACCTGATGTTGCCCAAAATGGGTGGCCAGGAGGTGCTGGCTCAGATCAAGACCGATTCCGAATTGAACAATATCCCGGTCGTTATCATGACCTCCTCGGAAACCGAAGAGGACCGGGCACACTGCAGCTCACTCAGTGTCGACGGTTACGTTACCAAGCCGCTGAATCTCGAGAAGTTCCTCGATCTCGTCAAACGCCTCAAACAGTTCTGGCTCGACGACGTCATCCTTCCGGTCGTAGACTGAATCCGACGCAGACTCGGCATCTTGTTGCGATGACTGAATTCCCCAGATTTTTCCGAGTACGCCAACTTTTTGATCGGCCGCAAGTTGCCGATATCCGAGCCACGATCAACGATCAGTTGGAGCGGCTTGCGCTGAATTCCGGAGTGCAACCCGGACAGTCCGTGGCGGTCACGGCGGGTAGTCGAGGGATCGCGAACATCGGATTGATCTTGAACGCGGTAGTGACTCATCTAAAACGACTGGGCGCCGACGTATTCCTGGTCCCGGCGATGGGCAGTCATGGGGGAGGGACGGCCGAGGGTCAGGTGGCCGTATTGCAATCCTGTGGCATTACGCCAGCCGCGTGCGGGTGTGAAATACGCGCCGGGATGGAGACCGAGATCGTCTGCAATGCGCCCGAAGGTTTTCCAATACACATGGACCGGCACGCTTACCGAGCCGATCACCTGTTCATCTGCGGCAGGATCAAGCCGCACACTCGATTTGTCGGCCCCGTCGAAAGCGGCTTGATGAAGATGTTGCTGATCGGCCTGGGGAAACATGCGGGTGCCGAGGTTTATCATCGAGCGATCCACGATTACTGTTTCGGTCAGATTGTTCAGAGTGTGGGGCGGGAGGTGATTGAGCGATGCTCGATCCTGGGCGGGCTGGCCATTGTGGAAAACGCCTACGACGAGACGGCCTTATTGGAAGCCGTGCCGCCCGAGCGATTTGAGTCGAGGGAGGCAGAGCTGTTGCAAACGGCTCGACAGTGGATGCCTCGGCTGCCCTTCGACCGGGCCGACCTTGTGTTGATTGACGAAATCGGTAAGGACGTGAGCGGTGCGGGGCTCGACACCAACGTGGTCGGCCGAAAGTACCTGGATCACGTTGCCCGGGACGACGAATGGCCTAAGATCAAGTTCCTTGCCGTACGCGGGCTGTCGCCAGGAACGCACGGAAACGCTACGGGCATCGGTTTGGCCGAATTCTGCCGCAGCCAGGTCGTGCGCGAGATGGACCGCCGCGTGACTCGGATCAACTGCTTGACGGGCAACCACCCGACAGCCGCCATGCTGCCGATTGATTTCGAGACGGATCGCGAACTGTTAACAGCCGTTCTATCGGTCATGGGACTGACGCCTGCAAGCTCGGCCCGCTGCCTCCGGATTTCCAACACGTTGGCATTGGAACAGTTGGAGTGTTCGGAGCCGTTTTGGGATGAGGCGGCCGGCCGATCGGACTTGGAGATTCTCGTCAAACCGCGTATTCTTCCATTTGCGGCTGACGGCAATTGGGACTCGGTCGCAACCGGGGCCCACTCACATGGATCGGATACTCGCCCGCGATGACCGGTAATTGGTCTGACAATCTTGAGAATCACTACGACCTTCGGCTACCGGACGACGTCCGTGACTGGTTTGACCGACGCTGCTGGGCCGAGTCGGGCGGCGCGGAGTTTTGTTATCCTCAAAGTCCCGAGCAGTTGTTGAATCCAGACCCAGGTTCCATTTGGGCCGGGTTCATGCTGCCAGACACGCTGCCGATGATCGGCAACGATTATGGAGATTGGCTTTGCCTGCGGATTGGCAGCGACGGGTCAGTGGTCGAAATCATTCACTGGTCACATTGCGGCGGCGACTGGCTACCGATCGGCCGGTCGCTGGCCGAAGCGCTCGTATACGATGCCGCCTGCCATCTGATGTACGGGCAACGCCCCGAGTTTACGGAACCGTGCGCGCCGTCCGACCAGTTGTTTCGTCATGCCGAATGGGCTCGACGACATTTGCCGTCCCGGAACGGACTTATGGAACCGATTTGGAAGACACGTTCGACGGGTCCCGCGGACGCAGGCGACCGGCGAGAAATTCGCCGACAACTGACCACTGCCGGCGTTGCGGAAGTCGCCGTCCTCCGAGACCGGTTGCTCGACTGCCTGGCCAGCCCCCTCAAAGAGCAAAGTGACACGCAATTAGCTCGCGAACTCAACGTTGCCTGGGAGCCGGACTTCGTCCGCTGTTTGTTCGACACGGCGACGATACCGGTCGACCTCGCTCAAACACTGGTCGATCGATTCGACATGCCCGCCGAACAGCTGTTTCATCAGGACTGGACTCTGGCCGCTCAACTCGCTCGACAGGTCGTTGAAATGCGCCATGATCTGGGCTGGGCGTGCGACGTCGCAGGCTGGGCTGCCGAGCGGTCGGGCGACCTGGAGCAGGCAGTGGCCTACTACCTGACCGGCACACGCACGTCCTGGTTCTCCGATGATACGCTCCGGTTTCGCTCGCACTGGTTCGACGAAAGGCGAGGGAAGTTCGCCGCGGCGCGACTCGTTCGGTTGCGCGATCAACTGAACTCGGCAGACGACGGCGATCCGTACCTGAGTTTGTTTTGGGAGCTCGGTCCGCCTGACGCTCTCCAACGACGCGTGCACGATTTTTGCCTGCGTCAAGCGGAAGAAGCCATGGCGGGCGCCGACCCGGAGACCGCTTACGACTGGTATTACCGGGCCGGCTGGGACCTGGGACTCAAACAGATGGATGACTATCGAACGGTCTTGGACGGAATGGCTCGAGCGGCCGCATCCGCCCAATGGCCGGCCCGCGCCAAGATCGCCCGCCTGCATTCTCGGGTACTGCGGCTGCTGTCCACAGCACGCCGACCTGGATTGTACAATACATCTACACCCCGATGA
>CAYNDU010000311.1:0-7051 GCA_964395615.1 uncultured Pirellulaceae bacterium
GGCTCAGCGCCAGCGGCATGCTGCTGTCGCTCACCGCCCGCACGCCAACTAGCAGATGTTCCTTGCTGTCCACCGCCAGGTGGATCTCGCTCGCCTCGACCGGCGGATCCCCCGTCTGCCCGAAGGGCATCGCCCACAGCGGTTGGCCATCGGTGTCGAGCTTCACCACGAAGATGTCGTACGTGCCGGCCGGGATGGTGGGCAGGCTGACGGCCCCGAGGTCGATGCCGCCGGTGTAGTAGCCAGCGACGTAGATGTCGCCCTGCCGGTCGGTGGTCACGCTCCAGCCGAACTGCTGCTCGCCGTCGCCCCACACGCTCGCCCAGCTCAGGGCTGCGCCGGGAGCCGCTCCACCGCCGCCCGCGCCCCCGACGCTGCCGCCGCCGCACTCGTCGTCGTTCTTGCAGCGCCCGAACTCTCTGCCCTCGTCGCCGCAGTGCGCGTACGGCGCGCAGCGCTGCCAGCTCTGGCGTGCCGAACGCCACACCCTGGCCGCCTGCATCAGCAGCGCCCGGTCCGAGATCAACGATATAGTCGGCGGCTTTCATGATCTGAAGGCGATGCTCGACAACAATCAATGAATGACCAACGCTCAGCAACGCCTCGAAACAGTCGAGCAACCTCACAACATCCGAGAAATGGAGTCCCGTGGTCGGTTCGTCGAGCAGGAACAACGTCCGTTTTCGTTTGGCGGCGGCCATGAACGCGGCCAACCGCAGGCGTTGAGCCTCACCGGAGCTAAGCGTGGTGGCCGGCTGACCCAGCCGCAGGTAGTCGAGTCCGACATCGATCAGTTGCTTCAGCTTGGCTTGCACCTTTGGATGTCCTCGAAAGAAGCCGAAGGCCTCTCGAACCGTCATCTCCAAAACGTCGGCAATGTTACGGCGACGATAGGTCACTTCGAGGATTTCGCGTCGGTAGCGGGCTCCCTGGCATTGGTCGCAGCGCATGTAGACGTCGGCCAGAAACTGCATATCGATGGCCTGATAGCCTTCCCCACGGCAGGCATCACACCGTCCGCCATCCACGTTGAAGCTGAAATGGCCCGGCCCATAATTGTGCGTCCGAGCGTCGACTGTCGAGGCAAAGACGGATCGGATGACATCAAACGCCTTGATGTACGTCACCGGGTTGGATCTTGGGGAGCGGCCGATCGGGCTCTGGTCAACGAGAACGACATCATCAATTTGCCCATCGCCGTAGATATCGTCGTACGGTTGCGGTGCGGGCCCTGACTTGCGTTTCCGGTGGCAAAGGGCTCCATAGAGAGTGTCCTGAACCAACGTACTCTTGCCCGAACCGCTGACTCCCGTAACGACACACAGCAGACCGATGGGAAACTCGACGGTAATGCCTTTAAGATTATGGCCGCGAGCACCGGCGAGCCGGATGCGGCCCCTTTTGGCAGCTCGCCGCTGGGTAGACACGAACGCGCCGCGGCGGCCACTCAAGTATTGGCCGGTCAAACTCTGCGGCGCCACCTCCATTTCCTGCACCGTACCCTGAAAAACGACCTCGCCACCTCGTTCGCCGGCCCCCGGCCCAAACTCGATCAGCTGGTCGGCGGCCCGTAAAATCTTTTCTTCATGTTCGACGACGACCACCGAGGTGCCGCGGTCGCGCAAGGCGACGATCGCCTCAACCAGCCGGCCGACATCCTGGGGATGGAGTCCGACGGTCGGTTCGTCGAGCACATAGAGCAGGTTAACCAGGCTTGACCCGAAGGCTGACGTGAGGGCCACCCGTTGGGCTTCGCCACCACTGAGAGTCTTGAGGCCGCGATCCAGAGTCAGGTATTGCAGGCCTACGGCTTGTAAGTACCCGATGCGGTCCTGTATCTGCTCGATCATTATCTTGGCCGCGGCGGTTTGCCAGGTCGGCAGCTTGAGCTGACCAAGAAACTCAGAAAGTTCCTCGATCGTGCCCTGACTGAGCTCCGCCAGGTGGTGATTCGCGACCGATACCACACGCGCGTCGGGGCAGAGACGAGTGCCATGACAGGTTGTGCAGGTCGACGCGGTGCGCCAACGACTTAGAAAGACCCGGATCGGCGTCTTGTACTTCCGGCGTTCCAGCCAGGCAAAGAAGCCGTTAAGCCCCCCGAAATCCCGCTCCGGTACGCCGTCCCGAATCAGCCGTCGATGCGATTCGTCCAGCGCGGCGTACGGAATGTCGACCGGTAAATCGTAACCGTCGGCCAGGGCGATCAGCTCGTCGAGCTCGTGTGCATAAGCCGGCGAAGTCCACGGTGCAATGGCACCGTCGCGCAACGTTTTGGTCGGATCGGGAACCACCAGGTCCATGTCGATTTCCATGGTGTTCCCAAACCCATTGCAGGCGGGGCATGCACCCAAGGCGCTGTTGAAATTGAACAGTTCGGGGCTCAGAGGCGTGTACCGAATACCGCAGTCAGCGCATTCGAGCCGGTGACTGTACGCGCGGCATTCATAGGTTCTCTGGTCAACCGTCTGATGACGCGCCGACCCGGTCGACCGGCCGTCGGATTCGACAAGCACCTCACACTTGCCGGCTCCTGAGCGATAGGCCGTCTCGATGGAATCGCGAAGGCGGCTTTCGCGGCCTCTGCCGGTCACCCACCGGTCGACCACCACCCGGAGTTGACCGTCCTCCTGAGCCGGATCGGCCGCGAGCGATTGACGAGCCGAGGCCAATTCGATTGTCGATTCCCGGAGAATCGCTCGAACGAATCCCGCCGCCATGAGTTCGCTCAATCGCTCGGCTAAAGCCTCCTCTTCTTGCCGTTCGACCGGGAAGGTCAACAACACGCGTCGGTCGGCCGGCAACTGCAGGATTTGGTCGGCAACGCCATCGGGCGAGTCACAGCGTACGGTTTGTTGACATTGGCGGCACTGAATCTGGCCGAATCGGGAGAAGAACAAACGTAAATAGTCCATCACGTCGGTGGCTGTGCCGACGGTCGAACGGCCGGACCGAGTGGGCGGGCGGCGAACCACGGCGATTGCCGGAGGAATGCCGTCGATCCGCTCGGCGTTCGGCTTGTCGAACTGATCGAGGAACTGTCGCGTGTAAGCGGAAAAGCTCTCGATGTAACGACGCTGACCTTCGGCATAGAGCGTATCGATGGCCAGACTCGTCTTGCCGCTGCCGCTCACGCCACAGAGCACGACGAGTTGGCCACGCGGGATATCAACGTCGACCCGTTTCAGGTTGTGAACCGAAACGCCGCGCAATTCGATCGGACCATCGGACAACGAGCCGGCTCCCAACTTCAAGCTGCCGAGATTGACCAAAGACGAATCCCTCATCATACTGGTGGTCACGGATTGTCGCCAGCAGCGAGAAAGGTCTCCGCGAAACGGACAAAACGCGAGCGGAAAGCCAGACTGTAAGACGTTGGGGACGTGTTTCCGTCCCTCTTCGTATCATCCCGGACCGGACCATGCCGCCACAAGCCAAATACCGCAATCCGTTCTTCCACCTGTTGGGACTGGTCGGCGTATTGTTCTGCCTCTCCGGCTGGGTCTACTACCTGATGATGATACGCACGGCAGCACCGGCGAACGGGAGTACCGACCGTTCATCGCCCGGGCCCTTGATCGAACTGATGCAGCACCATGGTTTGGCCATCCTTGCCTCGGAACTTGGCCTTTTGGCTGCCACCGCTGTGGCCGCCATGGCGACCGACAACTATTGGGCTCGACGTGCCGAGCGTCGACGTAATGCGGTTCACGAAACGACTCGTCGCGCGCCCGTCGACCGTTCGGATACGGCCTCGTCGAACGCCGGTAGCTCGCCGCCCGGTCCCTCGTTGCCCGATTCGCGGCCGTTATCGGACCAGGGTCGATGCACATGAATACACAACGGCCGTTTATTTGGGAGAATTCCATCAATGCAAGTCGAGCACTATGAACAGGTTGAGCAGCAGCCCGTCGACATGGAGGGCGCTATAGGCTGCAGCGTGCGATGGCTGGTGGGCGAGGAGAACGGAGCGCCCAATTTTGCCATGCGCCAATTCGATGTCGCACCGGGCGGACACACTCCACGTCATACGCATCCCTACGAACACGAAGTCTTCGTGCTCGAAGGACAAGGCGTGGTGGTCGAGGGCGAGCAAGAGCACCGTCTGAGTCCCGGCGCAGTGGTTTTCGTTCCACCGAACGAGGTGCACCAGTTCAGAAACACGGGCACCATGCCGCTTAAGTTTCTCTGTCTCGTTCCTAATGCGGCGCTAGGCAAGAGCGTTCAGGTCGCCCCTGAATGCGGTTCCTGACGCGTCGCTCGCCCGGTTTCCCTGCCGGTGTTGTCTCGGCCGATTCAAGAGAGTTCGCAAACAGTTAACGCCTTGAGTGTAGGGCCGGCGGCCATGAACGACTCAGAAATCGTGGCGCGTATCGATCAATTGCGGGCGGAAATTCGCCGCCATGATCGGCTCTACTACGCCGACGCACGACCGGAGCTAAGCGACCTGGAATACGACCGTCTGATCGACGAACTGAAGCGACTCGAGTCGGAATACCCCAGGTACATCACGGCCGACAGCCCCACTCAGCGGATTGGCGATGTTTCCCAGGGCGAGCTGCCGCCGGTCGCTCATCGAGAACCGATGCTGTCGATCGAGAACACGTACGCCGAGGCCGAGCTGAGGCAGTTCGCCAGTCGAGTGGAAGTGGCACTTGACGGACAAGCGGTCGAATGGAATGTTGAGCTGAAGATTGACGGCGTGGCCGTGGCCCTGTTCTATGAAGACGGCCAGCTGGTCAAAGCGGCGACTCGTGGGAACGGTCGGGTCGGCGAGGATATCACTCACAATGTTCGGACCATCCGCGACGTCCCATTACGCTTGCTGGGCGACGATGTGCCGGAACTTCTCGAGGTTCGTGGCGAAATCTACATGGCCAACCCGGATCTGGTCACCCTGAACGCTCGCCGAACGGCCCAGGGCGAACCTCCGTTCGCCAACACACGCAATGTCACGGCCGGCACGATTCGAGTTCTCGACCCAAGCGTCTGTGCGGAGCGAAGACTGCGTCTCTTCTGCCACGGTGTCGGCCTTTGTCGTGGACTCGACGCGGATAACCACGTCGCGTTTCTCGAATCGCTCGCACGATTCGGATTGCCAACAACGCCTCATGCCACGTGCCTGCCTACTTTCGATGCCGCCTTCGAATACTGCAACCACTTGATCGACCGCCTGCATGACCTTGATTTTGAAGTTGACGGTATCGTCTTCAAGATCAACCGATTCGACCAGCGGGAACAACTCGGCGCGACCTCCAAAAGCCCTCGCTGGCTGGTCGCTTACAAATTTGAAAAATACGAAGCCGTGACCCGTCTGCGGCAGATCAATGTTCAAGTTGGCAAGACCGGTGCGATCACGCCGGTCGCCGAACTCGAACCGGTCGAACTCGCCGGCACGACCGTCAGTCGTGCCAGCCTTCACAACGCAGACGAGATCGAAAGGAAAGACATTCGTGTCGGTGATCTGGTTGTCGTCGAAAAGGCGGGCAAGATCATCCCACACGTGGTTCGAGTCGAACAGCATCGACGGACAAGCGAACTGCCTCCGTTTTCCTTTCCCACTCACTGTCCCAGTTGTCATGCTCCGCTGTCCCAGGACGATGGCGGAGTTTACATTCGGTGCCTCAGCCCGTCATGCCCGGCCCAACGAAAAGAACGGTTGAGGTACTTTGCCAGTCGCAACGCCATGGACATCGAAGGACTGGGGGACAAGCTGATCGACCAGCTGGTTGATCAGGGACTGGTCGGCGAATACGCGGATCTCTACCGCCTGACACTTGACCCCTTAATCCAACTCGAACGCGTGGGAAAGAAGTCGGCCGAGAACCTTCTGCACCATATTGTTGAAAGCAAGTCGCGAGGCCTGGCCCGACTGCTTCACGGACTCTCGATCCGACACGTTGGTGACAGAGTGTCCGCTCAATTGGCCCATGTGTTTCGCTCCATGGACGCACTCACGCAGGCCTCCGAGGAAGAACTGAGTGCGATCGAAGACATCGGCCCCGTCATTGCCGCCAGCGTTTTTCAGTTCCTGCATGCACCTGCCGGCGCTGCCTCGATCGACCGACTGCGTGAAGTCGGCGTACTTATGACCGCTCCCGATCCACCGCGCAGCGCCGGGAGCCATTCGCCACTGGCCGGCAAGACCATTGTCGTTACCGGCACGCTGGAGCACTACCGACGAGAGGAAATCAAGGAACTCATCTCCCGACTCGGCGGTCGGGCCGCGTCCAGCGTCTCCAAAAAAACCGATTTCGTCGTCGCCGGAACGCAAGCCGGCAGTAAGCTCGACAAGGCTCGACAACTCGGTATCCAGATCATGACAGAAGATGAATTCAGAGACCACGTGGGGCAAAGCAAGTAACCCCGCGTGCCGGGACGGCCAACTATCGTGCCGCGCCTTTTTTCTCGACACGGTCGACGCCCAACTTGCCCAACTGTTTGGCCACGTCGGATCCGTGTTGGCTCACATTGACCTTCTGGTCCACATGCAGAATCTTGCCATCCTTGCCGATATAGAACGTCTTGCGCGCCGAGAATTTTCGCTCGGCCAGCCAGACGCCGAATCTCTTCGCCACGACACCATCCGGATCGCTCAGAATCGGATAGTCCAGCTTCAGACTCTTCGCAAATCGTTGGTTCTTCTCCGGTGTATCGCAACTGGCAGTAAAATAGGCAACCTTGAACGACCGCAGGTCCTCACCGTTCTCACGGAACGATTGGCACTCCTTCGTTCACCCACCGGTGAAAGCCAATGGATACCAGGCAATGACTACCGCTTTCTTTCCCCGAAAATCGGCCATCTTGTATGTCTTGCCGTCGCTCCCTTTCAGCTCAAAATCGGGTGCTCGATCGCCGGCCTTCAGCTCCGCCGCTCGCACCGATCGCACCGCACCGCCGACCCACATCAACGTCATGACCAAACAACCGGCTGTTATCCATCGCGTCATCGAACTAAGCTCCTGAGTTTTTCTTTGAACATTCGGCCAACGGACCGAGGTAAAGGGGTCAGGAGTCAATTGTGCGAAGCACCCTACGGGCCGGTCCGGCA
>CAYNDU010000312.1:0-7025 GCA_964395615.1 uncultured Pirellulaceae bacterium
ACCACGGGCAAGCTGCCCGTGGCAACGAGGGGTACACGTGTTCCCGTACCTACGGGCAGCCTTGCCCGTAGGAGACGGACTTTCCCTGCCCGACCGCGGGCTGGAACGCCTCGGGCCACCCGCCGTGGGCACGAATCGTCTCGTCAATAACGGCGCGCAGTTCGATCGTCCGGGAGACGGCGGACAGCGTGTGGCGATACGCCGATTGTTGCTGTTCGTCTAACGGCCGATGCCGGCGGCTGCACAGCCATTTGCGGCAGACCTGATAACTGCCGACACGATAACTCCAAACGTCCGCCGATACCGGTCCGATCGAAGTTGATTCGTTCAACCGGATGCGATCATCTTCGAATTTCGGAAATCGGGCCGCCACGCAGTGATTCGTTCCTCTCCAATCGGCCCCATCGCCTTCATACGGCGCGCGCATCAGGTGAACGTCGATCAGCTGACGACCGAGTCGGCTCAACGCAGCGAGGAGTCTGGCCGAGCGTGGCCAGAAGACACGAGGAAAACCGGACGCTAACAGTTCAGCGAAACGGGCCTGGTAGGAAGGAGCCTGCAAAGTGGCATACAGACAGGCCAGAATCTCGAACGCCTGTCGCCCGCGCGGCACGCCCTCGGCGGCGGACGATTGCGTAGCCTGTAATATCGGCCCGACCTGGTCCCACACATCGGTCGAAAAGTTGATGGCGGATGGGTCGTCCGGCCAAAGTTCGCCGCTCCCCCGATCGGGCGAACAGACATTCAGCGGAAAGAAGGACTCCGAACCTCGGTTGTCGGATCGAATCAGGCCGTCGACGACAACGCCCTCCGTAACCCAGAAGTAGTTCGTCGAGCTATTATGGGGGAACTGCCGTCGAGCGATGAGCGCCAGGTTGGAGCCGGCCGTCATATGATCCATCGTCTGGGATCGCGGCCAGTCAATCAAATCAGGCATCCATACGATCAACCGTCGATCGAAAGGACGATAGAAGAACGACCGAATCGACTCGCGCCAGTTGCTTTTCGCGGTAAGATCCCGGCGCACTTCGGAAAGACTCCAACCCCGCGTGTCACCCGGTGCGTGACGTGATGACCGTTGTCGTTTAAAGAAACGACTCCGAATGTGATCATCGCTCACACTTGGGTCGAAAAACTGCTCCATCCTGGCGATCAGTTCAACGTCGGAAAAAGCGACAACCAGGTCGTCGCGGGCGGTGACGGCCGCAGTACTGCCGATCGGCATCAGGTCGGGCAGCAACGCGGCCTTTTCGTACTCCTTAACGCGCAGACCACCGCGCGGTCGAAACAAATAGTGGGGACTTCCTGGCGAGATCGTACGACCCCCGAGTGAATCGTTCCTGCCGGATTCGAGCCGTTCGAGTTTCGAGATGCGTGAGCCCCACAACTCCACGTACCGTGTGACTTCGTCAAGTGGCTCAACCGGCCGCCGCAACAAGGAAATAGCCACTCCCTGCTCGATCGCAAAGACGTTCTCGTCGGCCGGCGCATTCCGTGACTTCTTCGCGCAGCTGGTCCTTCTTTCGTCGGGCGTCTGCTCCTCAACTGCCCGCTGATCGGCATTGCGTTTATTGCCATGCAGATCGATCAGCATCCGGCGGGAGAACGTCTTTAGTAACTGTTGCCGCATACCTCGAAACGTTACGTTGTCCAGGAACGCGTGATTCGATACAAAGGCCAGAATGCCCCCCTCCGACTGCTCGACCAGCCAGTGCCCAAGCCGAAAGAACTTGACGTAGTCGTCCTCCAGCCAGTGTTTACGTTCCCGCAACGGTTGGCCATCGACCTGAAAGTAGTCACTGACCGGCCGACCGAGCGACCGGCAATTGCCTCGCAACAGTTGGCGAATCCAAGGGTGGTCGTTTTCTGACACACCTGAAAAGGGAGGGTTTCCGACGATCACGTTGGGTCGTGGAAGCCCCGGTTCACCGGCCATCATGCCGGCTCCCTCCGGACAGAGGGCGTTGGCCAGCTTCCAGCGCAAGGGTCCGCCCCGCGGAAAGTCATAGCCCGTGCCGGCCAGTCGATCGACCAATTGTAGATGGGCCAACAACAAGGGTGCGGCGCTCCGCTCCAACCCACACAAGCGAGGGAGCAGCACATCGCTCACGAAAGCGGACCACTCAGGGCGGTCATTGGCTGGCCGGTCGGCCACCCGTTGTTGAAATCGGTGATGAACCAAATCGAACGCTTTGAGCAGGAACACGCCCGTACCAAGTGCCGGATCGAGCAAACAGGTGACCGCCTCGGGCGACCCCGCATCGGTATGCTGAGCGGGCGAAGCGCCGGCTCCTCGAGCGGTCGGCCAGGGCCGGCCGTCGGCCAGGCCTTCATCAAGGCCGAACTCATCTTTCAACAACTGGTCGACCGACCGAATAATAAACGAAGCGATCGACGGCGGAGTGAAGTAAACGCCCTGCCGTTTGCGCTGTCGTCCATTGTAGCGTTGCAGGAAGAACTCGTAGAAACTCATCAACTCGGTCGACATCGACGCCGTCCGTTTGGGTCCGACCCCCTCGTCGAATGGCTCGACATTCGGTCGTTTGACGACGGCGGCCAGCAACCGATCCGCCTGCTCTCGGTCCAAATGGCAGCGGATATCCTGAAACGAATCGAGTTGACGGATGAGGGCGGGGCCGGGATCGTTCAACAGAAGGCGGCTATTGAGTACGACGCGCAGCAAAGGATCTGTGTGATCGAATAGCCAGGTCAGGGCGACCTTACTGAATCGGTCGGCGTGCGTGCTGCTCAGAACCACGTTGGCACAAGCGGTGGCCAAGGCGATGTCGTCCGCAAAGGCGGTCGGTGATCGGTAGCCCGTCCGGTCTTGGTAGTGTTGCCAGACAGGTTGCCACTCCCCGACGGTGGTCGAGTCTGAAAGCCGTTCAAGGATCTCGGATTGCAATTGTCGGGTGACAGCGACCAGGGGTTCGAACCGTTTCATCGGCGATTCCACGGAGTCCATCGTTGGCGGGACACTGAATTCCTAACGCCCGCTCGGTTCGCGGACTCGCAGGGGAAACGGCACGTCGGTCTAAAAAGGAAACCTGCGCGTTCGGCCGGATCCCGCCCCGCGCCTCACCGCTAATCCATGACAACAACGATTTTGCCCGCCAACGTACCGCGTTGGTCGAGCGTGTTCTGCTCCTGCAGACGATGCGCTTCGGCCGATTCACTCAGCGGAAACACTTTGGAAACATTGGCCTTCAAGTCGCCCGCTTCCAGCCAGCCATTGATATCGTCGGCACAGGCGCGCTGCACATCTGCGGGGACTTTGAACATTACGAAGCCGTGCAGAGAACAGCCTTTCACATAGAAGGGCCCCACAGGGAATTCAGGGCGCGCGTCTCGGCCGGCCATCAGAATCAGGCGTCCTCGTTCACCCAGATAGCCGACCAGTTCGTCAAAGTCGGGCTCGCGAAGGGTCTCCCAAAAAACATCGATTCCTTCCGGTGCGAATTGCGATATGGCGGCTGACAGGTTCTCGCGGCGGTAGTTCACGGCCCGTTCGGCGCCCAAGTCGATACAGCGCGCGACCTTTTCGTCCGAACCGGCAGTGGTCAGAACTCGAGCGCCGCGCAGCCGAGCCATTTGGACGACCATCGATCCCACACCGCCGGTCCCTCCGCGCACGGCAATCGATTCGCCCTTCTCGAGCCGGGCCTCGCGAAACAGACCCAGGTGAGCGGTGACCCCCACAAGCGCCACCGATGCGGCCGTCGTGTCCTCGACCTTGTCCGGCGTCGGGTAAAGCCAGCATTCGTCCACGGCACAGTATTCCGCGAACGTCCCCTGCCTTCCGAGCAATCCCTGGTTGGTCCCCCATACTCGGTCGCCCGGCTTGAAACGAGTCGCCTCGGGTCCCACCCGCTCGACCTCTCCCGCCAGGTCACACCCAACGATGAACGGATCGGGAAGCTCCCAGTAATCGGCCCCGTTACGGATGTACGTATCGACCGGGTTGAGCGCCGCGGCTCGGACACGAACCAACACCTGGGCACCCACCGGCTCAGGGCACGGCAGCTCTCCATAGACGATATTTTCCGGCGGCCCGGTTTGGTGAATGTACGCAGCCCACATTTCCTGGTGTCTCCATGCCTTCAACGGTGGCGCCTGGTTCGGGCGTGCCGAACGATCCGAATGAACGTGCCCCCATTTGAACGGGCCCTCATTGTAACGCAACCGGCCGAAAAGTGAAGAAACCGCGGAGAATCGGCTTGAATCGACCTGTCCGGCCGTGCGACAATCCGACCGGCCGGTTGTTAGACCAATGGGGTCGTTGTCAATGCAGGAGCCTTTGCAAACGCGAGGGCCACTCAAAACATGATTCCGGACAGATTGAGGTCACGGCCGAATCGTATCGATTCCCCGGCCTGTTTTCTGTGTTTCGCGGCCAACCTAGCACACGATTTTTACCACCAGGGAGCCCATCGATGAGTTCTTCACACAGCCGGAGGCGTTTCTTGAAGCAGGGGCTGGCCGGCAGTCTTTGCGCCCTGAATTGGGCTCATCTCGCGTCCGGAACATCGCCCAACGGCAAGCTTCACCACGCGGCAATCGGTGTTGGAGGCAAGGGCTGGTCGGATCTTATGGAATTCGCATCGCACCCCGAGGTGGTCGTGGCGGCCTTGTGTGACGTCGACGCGACTCGATTGGACCGCGCCGCCAAGAAATTCCCCAACGCTCGACGTTATGTCGACTGGCGAGATTTATTGGCCTCCGAATCGGAAAGAGTCGATTCGGTGAACGTCTCGACCCCGGACCACATGCACGCGCCGATCAGCATGTCCGTTCTGAACCTGGCCAAACCGCTCTATGTTCAGAAACCGATGACGCATGACATCTACGAGGCGCGGCGCGTCGCTCGGGCCGCCGCCAAAGCCGGCCTGACAACGCAAATGGGAATCCAGGCCAATGCCTCGATCGGGTATCGGCAAGCCGTGAAACTGATTCAAGCCGGGACGATCGGCAAAGTCAAACGGATCTACGCCTGGTCAAACAAGCCGGCCAGCAAATACCGGCCGACCGGCCCACGACCGGCAGGCGAGGACCCGATTCCCGCGACCCTGGCCTGGGACCGTTGGCTCGGTACGGCGCCGCCACGTCCCTACAAGACCGGGGTCTACCATCCGACCTGGTGGCGCGGCTGGCAGGACTTCGGCGTCGGCTGGCTTGGGGATATGGGCTGCCATATTATTGACACTCCCTTTCAGGCCCTCCGGCTCACGTCGCCGCTGAGCGTTCGGGCCGAGGTCGAGCCGGCGTGGTGGAGCAACGCGACGCGCCGCAACGACACGTGGCCGACGTGGCAAGTTTTGAATTACACGTTCGCCGGCAACGAATTAACAGCGGCAGAGACGCTCGACTTCACCTGGTCCGACGGGGGGCGATACCCACCGGCTGATGTGCGCCGAGCCATCGATGGTCAACCCTATCCCCCTCAGGGTTCGCTTCTGATCGGCGAACGCGGGGCGCTCCTGTTGCCACACGTTGCAGGACCGCAACTGTTTCCGCGTGATCGGTTCAAGAACGTCACTCTGCCGGAACTGGCGCCTCGAAACCACTACCATCACTGGCTCGACGCCTGCCTGGGCAAAACGACCACGGCTGCCGGCTTCGATTACTCGGGCCCGCTGACCGAGACCGTTCTGTTGGGCACCGTCGCGCTACGATGTGCCGGCAAGGACCTTCGCTGGGACGGGAACGGCATGCGTGTCACCAACGTGCCGGAGGCCAACGCGTTTCTTCGACGTACGTATCGCGACGGTTGGAGCGTGACGGGCCTTTGACGCGTCACGCGGCAGGGCGGACCTCTTCCGAAGAGGGTAGGGGCGGGCTGGAAGGTTGCGCGAGTTTCGGATCGGGGAAATTCAGCAAGCGGCGCACCGCAAAATGCTGTTTGTTCTGGCTGCCGTAGTAGATGCGAGCGGATACTTCGCCAAGCAGTCCCAGGCTGAAGAACTGAATCGCGGCGAGCATTGCGACCGCGCTGAGCAGCAGTAGCGGGTTCCCCGTCATGTCGAATCCAACCGCCAGCTTCATCCCCACCACGCCGCAACAGGCCATCAGCGACAGGCCGACCGAGATCAGGCCGATCGATCCAAATAGCTTCATGGGACTGGCAAAATAGGCCAGAATGTACTTCACGGTCAGCAAATCAAGTACGACTCGGGCCGTGCGCGAAATACCGTACTTCGTTTCGCCATGTTGGCGAGGATGATGGCGCGTCACAACCTCCACACACCTGGCCCCACGTGAGTGGGCGAGAATCGGGATGAAACGATGCATCTCGCCGTACAACTGCAACTCCAAAGCGACCGAGCGACGAATGGCCTTGAGCGTGCATCCGAGATCGTGAATCGGAAATCGCGTCACACCTGAAATCAACCGGTTGGCGAGAATGGACGGCAGCCGTCGATTGAGCCAGGCATCCTGACGCTCCTTGCGCCAACCATGGACCAGGTCGTACCCCTCATCAATCTTATCGAGCATCATGCGGATATCGGCGGTATCGTTCTGCAGGTCACCGTCCATCGTGACAATAACGTCGCCGGCCGCATATTCGATTCCCGCCTGCATGGCCGCCGTCTGACCGAAATTACGACGAAACTGCACAACCCGGAAACGCCCATCTCGCGAGGCCAATTCCTCCAACTGCTCGACGCTGCCGTCGGTCGAACCGTCGTCGACCAGCACGACCTCGCTCGTCCGGTCAAGCGTCGGGAGGACATTTACCAGCTGCTCGTAAAGTAACGGGATATTTTCGCGTTCGTTGTGGATCGGAATGACGATGGAAACATCCATGTTTTCCCTCTTGGGTCATCGCTTGTCGATTCGGCCCTCGCCGATGGGCTCGATCGTGCGGCCGAGTGTAGGTGAACCGTTTCGCCGAGGCAAGTTCATTTCGACCCGCATCAGCCACGTCGGATGACGGAGCGAGCTTCCGTAGCGGTTGGGCTGAGCAAGGTGTTCACTGGAGATTCCAACATTCGGTGGTATGGGACTCGCGCCGTATAACTCGGTAA
>CAYNDU010000313.1:0-5500 GCA_964395615.1 uncultured Pirellulaceae bacterium
TTGAGTGGTGTGCTACTGAACTGATCGATCACATCGGGCAGAAGCGGCTCGAGGGCGACCAGCTGAAGCAGACAGCTCAACGCATGTTTCACGACGCGCGAACGCTCAAATGGTACAGTCTGGTTCGCCCGTTCGATCAATTGGATCGGTTGCGGGAACGCGTGACCGACCTGGAGTCGGTGGTCGTTCGAATCGGCACGTTGGTAGCTCGATCCGACGGTTGTTCCACGAGTGACGAAACGAACGCCGTGGGGCAGATACAGAGGGAACTCGACGTTCACTTGCACCGTCTGTCCCTGGAGTCCGGCGGCGAGGAGGAGTCCGAAGACAGGAAGGGGCATTCGGCGGTGCAGATTGTCCATCAGGAATCGACGGCGATCAAGGTGAAACATCGTCTCACCGAGGAAGACCCCGAGGAGCCCGACAGCGAGCCGTCGACCGACTCACTGGCCGATGCACTTGCCAGGCTGAATAATCTGATCGGGCTCGACCAGGTCAAGCGAGAAATTGAAACGCTGACAAATTTCTTGAAACTCCAGAGGCGGAGAAAAGAGGTTGGGCTCCCCGGACAGGATCTTGGTCTTCATCTCATTTTTCAAGGTAACCCGGGTACGGGCAAGACTACGGTCGCCCGAATCGTCGGACAGATTCTGGCTGCGCTCGGCCTGCTGCAGAAAGGGCACTTGATCGAGACCGATCGGACGGGGCTGGTGGCCGAATACGCGGGCCAGACCGGACCGAAGGCCAATCGGAAAATCGACGAAGCTCTTGACGGCGTGCTGTTTATTGACGAAGCCTACAGCCTCGTCAGCTCTCGACAGGACGACGCCTACGGCCACGAAGCGGTACAGGCGTTGATCAAACGGATGGAAGATCAACGGGACCGCCTGGTCGTCATTCTGGCCGGCTACCCGGGTCCGATGCAGGAGTTGCTGCGCAGCAACCCCGGAATGACTTCTCGTTTTGGCACGCAACTGACGTTCGACGACTACCAGCCGATCGATTTGGGGCAGATCTTTCAAAAGATGTGCGATGCCAACCGATACGTTTTGCCGGCTGCTTCTCGCGCTCGTTTGTTGATCGGTTTTCAGTGGTTGTACGAGCACCGGGACGAGCATTTTGGCAACGGACGCCTGGCACGCAATGTCTTTGAGAAGTCGATCCGACGACTGGGCAATCGAGTTGCCGCGGCGCCACACATCACGCGCGAACTGCTGACCGAATTGCTGCCGGAAGATATATCGATGAAGAACGTGCCCGAATCGACGTGGAAGGAACTGAGTACGGGCGCCTGGAACTTCAGCGCCCTCTGCAGCGACTGCAATCAACCCATCCAACTCGTTGCCGGCCAATTGGGCGGCACGATCACGTGCGGCCAATGCCAAGCATCGACCCCGGCCGACTGGGCAAAGCCGGTCAAGGTGTAATGGTCCATTGAGTTATGGAATTCGTCGGGCCGAAAAGGAAGGCATGACGCCTGCAAAGGACGCGACGCCGGGTAGGGATCCATGGAGTGAGGCTGATCATGTTCGGTGGCGTAAGAATGTGGGCCACTGCCCTTTCTTTGGCCGTCTGCTAGAATGGGAGTTTTCGGAGGTATGACCGTATGAAAGCGTTGCTGATTCCGGCGGGCATTTGTTTGACCGTACTTTGCTGGGGGATGTACGGACCCGTTTTGCACCATGGTCAAAACAACCTCGGCGGGAACCGACTGAAGCCATTGATCTGTGTCGGCGCGGCCTATTTCATTGTCGCCCTGTTGTTGCCGATCGGCGTGCTGATCTGGCAGGGAAAGTTGGGTGGAGAATGGACGCCGAGCGGAATTCAATGGAGCATGATGGCGGGGGCGGCCGGCGCCTTCGGGGCAATGGGCATCATCTTGGCGCTGACTTCTGGTGGCCGGCCGGTCTACGTGATGCCGTTGGTATTTGGCGGCGCTCCGGTTGTCAATGTGGCGTTGTCGATGTACTGGTCCAAGGCGTGGAAGCAGGGCTTGAGCCCCTTGTTTCTGGTCGGGCTGGCGTGTGTCATTGCAGGGGCCGCGCTGGTCCTGATTTACGCTCCGAAACCGAAGCGCGCACCGACTCACGCGACTGCACCTGAGGCAGGCGTCCTCGGAGCAACTTCCGATTCGTCTCCTTCCGCGCCTGGCGAGTGAATCGGACGATGCGGATTGCCGAACTCTATTCTTCGACTCAGGGTGAGGGCCGACTGACCGGCACGAAGTCCATCTTCCTGCGCACGTCCGGCTGCAACTTGCGGTGCAGATTCTGCGATACGCCGTACGCTTCGTGGCGGCCCGAAGGAGAGGACGTATCGGTTCACGATACGGTGCGACGCGTCTTGCAATGGGACGTGACGCATGTCGTGGTCACCGGCGGCGAACCGCTACTCTGGTCCGAACTCATTCCGGTATGCCACCAGCTGCGCGAGGCGGGCAGGCACATCACCGTCGAGACGGCGGGCACGCTCTACTTGCCGGTCCCGTGCAACTTGATGTCCATTAGCCCAAAGATGTCAAACTCGACCCCCGACCCGGACGCTCCAGGTCGCTGGCACGCAAGGCATGAACGCACGCGAACGGCCCCCAATGTGCTACGCAGGCTGATGCAAGAATTCGACTACCAGCTGAAATTCGTGGTGGATCGCCGGGCCGATCTCGACCCGATTCAGCGTTTTCTGAGTGAATACCCTCAGCTCGACCGTCAGCGCGTGCTACTGATGCCGCAAGGAACCGACATTGAGACTTTACGGGAAACAGAGGCGTGGCTCGAACCCTACTGCCTTCGGCACGGATTGGGTTTCTGTCCACGAAAACAGATTGAATGGTATGGCTCGATTCGCCGAGCTTGACGGATGAATACTTGATGAGATTTGGCTATTGGGAGACGGCCCAGTGAGCACATCCTTTCGGGACGAGTTGGAGACGTTTCCCAACGAGTTTCCTCAGCGAGATTACACGATTGAAATCACGTGCCCCGAGTTTACGTCGGTCTGCCCCAAGACGGGGCAGCCTGATTTTGGCACGTTGACGTTTCGATATGTACCTGACGAACGTTGTGTGGAGCTGAAGAGTTTGAAGATGTACCTTCAGCGTTTCCGCGATACGGGGGTCTTCTATGAGAACGCGACGAACCGCATTCTGGACGACCTGGTCGAGGTCGTGCGACCGAGGCGTTTCACACTGATCGCCGCGTTTACTCCCCGTGGAGGCATCACAACACGCGTGACCGTCGAATACTCGGCCCCGTCGTGACGTTTGGGCTTGCGGCAGAGGCGGCGATTGCGGTGAGTGAAGTCGTTTTCCACGATGGGCACGAGTGGCAGGAGCGGGCAAGGGCCGGCCAGGCCGACACTCAATAGGGTTGGCAGTCGTCCCGGGCCGACCACTGTGTGAACAGATCGCAGCAGGACTCCCTCCGAATGCCATTCACCACGCGGACGGGACTGCTCCCAAGTTGCACGATATCTCGAGCGGGGATCCTCAGCTCATTGAATCCGGCTGAACGAGCATCATCGATGCTCGCACCGAAATAGACCACTTTGACGCGTGCCCAGTGCAGGGCGGCCATGCACATCGGGCAGGGCTCGCACGTGGAGGCCACTTCGAATCCTTCGAGCAGGAGTTTCTTCTGGTCACGGCAGGCGGCGCGCAATGCGTTGATTTCCGCGTGGGCGGTTATGTCCGTGCGCGACAAGACCGTATTGTGGCGGCAAGCGATGACACGGTTGTTCAACGCGATGGCACAGCCGAAAGGGCTTTCCCCTTTCTCGATTCCCTCGCGAGCGGCCTTGATCGCCTCGTCCATTAGTTCATCGGGACCCATGGCTACGGCTCCTTTCCTTTTACAACAAAAGTGATCAAGGACGAGTGCTTTGACAACTTTCAACGTTGGGGTTGGCCGTCGCGCAACTCGTGGTGTGGCGACAATTTCGGATTTGGCCAACCCCAAAAATAAAAATGGACAAAGGACTAGGCCAGTCGATTGTAAAGGGACTGAAAGATCTCGAACATAACGTCCAGGTAGTCGCGAGCCTCATCGAGCGGCATGACCAGCGGTGGACTGACTCGAAGGACCCGGCCGGCCAACGGTCCGAGCAAATGAATGGCCCGGCCGTCCGCATCACCCAGATAGCAGTCCGCGACGCACGCGTTGGCCACTTCGTTTGCCGAGCAATCTCCGACCGACCCGCATTCGACCCCCCAGACACATCCTTCGCCTCGGACGTGAGCGACAACGCCGGTCTCCCTCAATCGTAGCAGGCCCCGCTCCAACTCGGCCGACAACGCTTGGCCCGCGTCGAGCACGGGGTGAGCGGCGAATTCATCGAGCGTGGCCAAAACGGCCGCCGAGGAGAGCGGATTCGCGCTCCAAGTATCCGATGCCTCGCCGTACGCCAAGGCATCCAGAACGTCGGCTCGGCCGACCGCAGCACTGACCGGCACACCGTTGCCCATCCCTTTTCCGAGACAGACGATATCGGGCTCCAAGCCGTAGCGAGTGAACGCGTACATCGGACCCGTTCGACCGAAATTGGATTGGATTTCATCGAGAATGAACAGGCAATCTCGGTCGCGGCAGAATTGCTGTAGCAACTGCAGATACTCCGGCTGGGGGTGGTAGGAGCCGCCACCGCCCAGATAGGGTTCGGTGATCAGGCATCCAATCGAGTTTCCCAGCTCCTGGTCCAAGGCCTCAAGTTCACGCCGATACGGCGCGAGATCGAGGGGTTCGCGCCGCCGATCGACGTTGCCGCAGTCGTCGGTCGGGAAGGTAAGGAACCGTACGCGAGGATCACGATCCGGATCCTCTTCACTGCCGGTAACTGCAGATGCCAGGCCTTTCTTGCCGTGGAATCCTCGCCGCGTGGCCAGGATGTGATCGCGCTGTGGCCGCATCGCCAGCACGGCCCACAGCGCCTTTTGAATGGCCTCACTGCCGCTGGCTGCCCAGAGCACTTTTTCCATGCGTTGACCGCCCGGCTGCTCGCGCAAATTTGCCAGCAGGCGTTCGCAGCAGCTGATTTCCAATGAGGACGTCGCGTTGTAAGTGGTAAGGGGTACGGCCTGTAAGAACTCGCTGGTCGAGTCCAGTGCGTTGAGTTCAAGATAATCCATGACTCGGCGCCACCAGCGGGACGGGTGATGACCCAGATTGGCGACCAAAACACCCGAGGTGAAGTCAGCCAGTTTCCGCCCGTCGGGCGTCCAGTGGTAACTGCCGGCGCTCCGTTGAATCACGGCCAGCGACGGAGTGAATGTTCTCAACCCGCGCGGTTCGGTCTGCACGAGGCGGTGTCGCACATCGTTCGATTTCGTTTCGTCCTTATGGCAAATCGCGGCACTACGCTCGTTCACAGTCGACATCCCCTGGGATTCCCCATTGCTTGATATTGGAGACAAAGAGACTTGGCTCGTCGTTGGCGATTTTCGTGCGGAAGTTCACGCTCCACTTTTCCCACGTTGTCAGGCACACCATCGCCGGGCACACCATCGCCA
>CAYNDU010000313.1:5600-7020 GCA_964395615.1 uncultured Pirellulaceae bacterium
CCGAGTGTCGTTAACGGGGTCGTACAGCACCAAACCACCTCGTTCGTCGTTCACACGAACCAGGCAACCGGGCGATCCCGCCTGGTGCTTATCCAGAATCGCTTCCATCGCCTGAACGGCGGCCACAACCTGCCGGTCAGCTGCAACATCGTTGTAGTTCAATCTGTCCATGGCGCGCAGTCGTTGCTCTCGCTCGGTGGGGTCCCGGCCGAACTCGACGAATGCCACCTCTCGAACAAACTGTTCAAGCACGTCGAGCCCGTATCCTCTTCGGCTGCGGCAACCGTTTGGTTCGACGAACTGACCGCTGTAGTGGTTATTGAGCGAGATCTTCTGTTCGAGCGGCGTTTGCCCCTCGATCGTGCATTCCACTCCGCGACGCCGGCTATGCCCGAGCCAGATGCCATTGTCGAACCGAAATTGCACTTCCTGCTCGACATACCCTGGGAAATTGTCGGGCGTGACCCAACTGGTGTGAATATCGAAGGCCCCTTCGCGACCGTCCGGATAATGGTATACCAGTTGCAGCTGGACGGAGTCCCAGGTGTCGCCCGTCGCCGAGCCGACCAGGCCGCGTTGGCCGGTAGCCGACACAGACCAGAGTCGGCCGCCGAACGTAAAGTCGATCAGTTTGATATAGTGCACGGCCACGTAAGTGCCGGGGTTGCGCCCCTGAATCCACTCGGCAAACTGTTGCCCCGATATCTGCTTTGGCTCCAGCAAAGAACAGTAGCCGCTGTTGACGTGTTGCAGCTGCTGGTCGACCACGAGCGTACGTAACCGCTTGTGATCGGGATCGAAAAGTTTGTGGTAGACGACTTTCGCCAGCCGACCCTTTCTGCGGGCCAGTTGTTGCAGCTGGTCGAGTTCGTCGAGCGACAACACGGAAGGTTTTTCGATGAGAACATGCTTGTCGGAGTTCAGTGCGGCGCACGCTGCATCGAAATGTCGGTTGTCGGGAGAAGCGACCAAGACCATGTCGATATCACTGGTGGCCATTTGCGCCGCGGAGTCGGCCCCGCGAAAGCTCGTAAAAGGGGGATGGTCCGCAGGGAGCGACTTGCGGAATTGTTCGGCTCGCCGACCGGTCCGAGTGGCAGCCGCGTCCAGTGAAACCTCGACCAGCCCGAATCGGCGGTCGAAGAGTCCGGTGCGACGCACGTTCTCGAAGAACGGCCGATACGTTTCCTCGAATATTAATACCATGCACACTCACCCCGCTGCAACGTCCCGTCATCGACACCGGCGCGTCGGCGCTGCTGGCGGACAAGGCGGCGCTGACGGCGGAGGAGGCGCCTTGTGGAGGGGCGGCTGCGGCCGGAGCGCCAGGGGACGCGACGATGCCGCGGGAACTGGCGTCGGCTGGCGACCCGGGGGCGGGGGCGGCATAGCCAGAGGCGGTGGAGGCGGCGTGGGTCGA
>CAYNDU010000314.1:0-7019 GCA_964395615.1 uncultured Pirellulaceae bacterium
ACTCCCATATCGACTGCCCCGGCCACGCCGACTTCATTAAGAACATGATCACCGGGGCCCCCCAGATGGACGGTGCCATTCTCGTGGTCTCGGCCGCCGACGGCCCGATGCCGCAAACCAAGGAACACGTTCTGTTGGCCCGCCAGGTGGATGTGCCGGCCGTCGTTGTGTTTCTGAACAAGGTTGACCTGGTCGATGATGACGAACTGTTGGACCTGGTCGAGATGGAAGTTCGTGAACTGCTCGATAAGTACGGATTCCCCGGCGATGATATTCCCATCGTTCGCGGTGCCAGTGTTAAGGCGTACGAGAATCCGGCTGATGCGGAAGCGGGTAAGTGTATTGACGAGCTGATGGCCGCGATCGACAGCTATATTCCCGAACCTGAGCGGGCGGTCGACAAGCCGTTCCTGATGGCCATCGAGGACGTTTTCTCCATCGAAGGACGCGGTACGGTTGCCACGGGACGAATTGAAAGTGGAATCGTTCACGTCGGGGATGAGGTGGAAATCGTTGGCCTCGAAGCAGAGAGCCGCAAGACCACCTGCACCGGAGTGGAGATGTTCCGCAAGTTGCTCGATGAAGGTCAGGCAGGCGACAATGTCGGATGCCTGTTGCGGGGAGTGAAGCGTGATGAGATCGAGCGTGGGCAGGTTTTGGCCAAGCCGGGCTCGATTACGCCCCACACGCAGTTCGAAGCCGAGGTCTACTGCTTGTCGAAGGAAGAGGGTGGTCGGCACACGCCGTTCTTCAGCGGCTATCGCCCTCAGTTCTATTTCCGTACTACCGACGTTACCGGTACGGCAAACCTGATTGAGGCCGAGATGTGCATGCCGGGCGACAATGTGCGTGTGACGGTCGAGCTGCATAAACCGATCGCCATGGACGACGGGGTCCGCTTCGCCATTCGCGAAGGTGGTCGAACGGTCGGCTCCGGAGTGGTCACGAAAATCATTAAATAGAAAGTTGTCAAATCGCCAACGGATCGCAAGGCGGGAGTTGCCCGCCGGGCTTTCATCTGCAGGGGTGTAGCTCAATTGGCAGAGCGCTGGTCTCCAAAACCAGAGGTTGCGAGTTCGATTCCCGCCGCCCCTGCCATTTAAGATCTAGCCAGCATCGTAGGTCCTTGCCCGTCTTAATGGGTCGATCGGTAATTGGTGGTCAGGAGTTGCGGTGTAGGCGTGGCCTGCCTTGATCGTTTGGCCGGCGAATCGCAGCAGCCGGGCTCGCGTTTGCTAGACGGGTTCGCTGAACGGAAAGGGTCGCTGAACGGACGGGGTCGCTGAACGGACGGGGTTTGGTGGCCGGTTTTGAATAAGGGGCGTTGGTGAGGGTCGTCGAGTGGCGGCCTGCGTCCGGACTGAGTCAATCGGTCCTTGAATTGCTCAATAGGTTTCGCTCGATGGCTAAAGAGAAAAAACTGGGCTTTGGTTCGGTGATCGCAGAACTGTTTCAGTTCGGGATCTACAAGCGAAGCCAGGGACGGGTGACGCGGCAGGTGACCTGCGCTTCGGTGTGGGTGGCGTGTTTCTTGGGCGCCTGGCGGATGCTCAATGTGATGGGCGGTTCGCCGATGACTCGGTACGCTTCGGCCGGCGCACTGCTTCTGGCCGGCGTTTGGATTGGTTTTCGCTTGGTGAACTTGCCTCAATTTGCCGATTTCCTGATTTCGGTGGAAGCGGAAATGCGAAAAGTTTCCTGGCCGTCGCGCGGGGAGCTGGTGCGAAGTTCCGTGGTTGTGATATTCGTTATTTTTTTCCTGGCGGCCGTCTTGTTCGGCTATGACGTGATTTGGCGCACCGTGTTCGTGTTTCTCGGGGTACGACCCAGCTAACCGTTCGCCTGCCCGTCCAAGGGCCGATTGTTGTCTCCTGAGTGAGGAATCAGAAGGTGTCCAACGTGCCGGAAGAACGCGATGCGCAAGACCCGGACTCGACCGCCGATGGTGTCGTCGATCAAGCGGACGAGCAGTCGGCTGGTCCGTCGACGGCCGAATCAGGAGCCGTTGATTCGGAGCGTGACGAGTCGGGCCTCGCAGCGGCCGACGACGAACGGGCTGAGGTGAGCCCAGTTGAAGGCGACTCGGTTGAAGGCGACTCGGATCCGGCCGCGCCCGATGGGGCCGAATCGGAGATGAGCTCGCCAGAGAATGGCTCGGTGGATTCGACCGACGAGGAAGCAGCCGACGAAGAAGTTGCCGACGAAGGTTCGGCTGAAGTCGATGCCGGGGAGGAAGAATCCTCGGACGATGGGCCGGCGAAAGATTGGTTCATTGTAAAGGTACAAGTCAACCGGGAAGACTCGATTCGGGCGGCCTTAATGCGTCGGATCAAGATCGCCGGTCTGGACGAATACTTCGGCCAGATCGTGATTCCGACCGAAGATGTTGCGGAGTACAACAAGGCGGGAAAGCGGCGAATCGTCAAGAAGAAACTGTATCCCGGCTACATCATGGTCGAGTTGGAGTTGAACGACGACACGTGGTTTCTGGTACGTGAGACACCGGGCATTGGTGACTTCACCGGGTCGGCGGGCAAGCCCACGCCGATGGAGGCCCACGAGGTCCAGCGAATTATCAACGTCAGCTTAGGGAGCGAGGCGGGTGACGCACCGGTGAAGACCGCCATACCGTTCAAATCCGGCGATCGAGTGAGGGTGAAGGAAGGCAATTTCGAGAACTTTGAAGGGGAAGTGGAGTCGATCGACGAGGCTAACGGCCGAGTGACGATCATGATCAACATCTTTGGTCGTTCGACTCCGGTGGAATTGGAACATTGGCAGATCGAGAACGTGTAGCACGGCCCGCCGAAACGGGCTTCGATGAAGAACAGCCTCGACCGGCCCAAAAAACGAGTGAGCAGTAACTATGGCCAAGAAAATGGTAGGCCAGGCGAAGTTTCAGGTTCCTGGTGGCCAGGCAACGCCGGCACCACCGGTTGGAACGTCGCTGGGCAAATTCGGAATCAACCTGGGGCAGTTCGTCCAACAGTTTAACGACCGCACCAAGGAATATAATGGCACACCGATTCCCGTGATTGTCACGGTGTACGGGGATCGAACGTTCGACTTCGTCACAAAAAGTCCTCCTGCGGCCTCGCTCTTGAAGCAGGCAGCTGGAATCGCCAAGGGGTCGGGTGTACCGAACCGAGAAAAGGTGGGGCGAGTGACTCGCCAACAGGTAGAAGACATTTGTCAAAAGAAGATGGCCGATTTGAACGCCCGGGATCTGGACCATGCCTGCCGGATCATTGAGGGCACGGCCCGAAGCATGGGCATCGAAGTGAGTGAAGGGTAGATTCATGCCAAAACAGTCCAAACGATTACAATCCATTGCGGAAAAGCACCCGACCGAAGCCGTGCCGCTGGCCGAGGCGATCGAGGCTGTCAAGGCGATCGGTACCGCGAAGTTCGATGAGACGGTCGAGATCCATATGCGCCTGGGGGTCGATCCCAAACAGGCCGATCAGATCATCCGAGGTTCGATTGTGCTGCCGCACGGAATTGGCAAGACGCAGCGGGTCGTGGTTTTCGCCAAAGGTGATCTGGCGACGGCGGCCGCCGAAGCCGGAGCTGACGAGGTGGGGCAGGAAGAACTGGCCAAGCGCATCCAGGACGGTTGGTTTGACTTCGACGCCTGCATCGCCGCCCCCGACATGATGGGGGTCGTCGGGCGACTGGGGCGCGTGCTCGGCCCTCGAGGTTTGATGCCATCACCCCGGAGCGGCACCGTTACACAAGATGTGGCCAAGGTCGTGACGGAGTACAAAGCGGGAAAAGTCGAGTTCCGAAACGACTCGGGAGGGAACGTGCACGCCGTGGTTGGTAAGGTCAGCTTCGACAGCGCACAGCTTCTGGACAATATCCAGACCTTCATCGACCACATTACGGGAATGAAACCGCTTGCGGTCAAAGGGACCTACATTCGCGGTATTTCTATCTGTTCCACGATGAGTCCGGGGATTCGGATCGCGGCCTGACGCCCGGCCGATCTCATGCCTCAGAACATTTAAAGGGCGCCGCGGGTGGCGCGCAGTTGAGATGAGTAAATACGTAAAGAATCTCGTTAGCAGCGAAATCGCGTCACGTTTGACTGGCGTGGAGGATGCGCTGCTGGTCAATGTCATTGGGATCGACGCCAACACGACCGTCGGCCTGCGCCGCTCGCTGCGAGAGAAGGATATTCACCTGCTGGTCGTTAAGAACAGCATGGCACGCCGGGCCACCGAGGGGACGCCGCTGGCTCCCGCCTTCGAAGGTGTCGAAGGAACGTTGGCCCTGGTATGGGGCGGTGAGGATTTTGTCTCGCTCGTCAAGGAAGTTTCCGCGCTGGACAAATCGACCGAATATGAAAAGTTTGAGGCTCGCGGCGGCGTCATGGAAGGCGAACAGTTGTCGGCCGATCGGGTCCGTGAGATCAGCAAGTGGCCCAATCGGTTGCAGCAGTTGAGTATTCTCTCGGGACAGATGCTGTCCCCCGGAGCTCAACTTGTGTCCCAACTGCTTGCCCCCGGTGGTGCCCTGGCGAGCCAGATCGAACAAAAGGCCGACGGCGAAGAAGAATCGGACGCGCAAGCGTCGGCTACGGAGTCCGAGTCATCGAGCGGCGGTGGAGGAGACGGCGAATCGCCCGATCCGGCATCAGCCGGCGATGAAGGGGCCACTGATGGAGGGGCCACCGAAACAGGAGACGGGGCGGCAACGGAGTGACCGGAGGTCACGCGCACCTCGGGAGCCGCAAACCAATCGGGTGGGGCTCTGGCGGGTGGGGCTCTGGCCACGGCGGAGCGAATGCCGGCAATGGCAGTGTCTGATAGGACCCAGAAACGACGTTCTACAATCGAACATACCAATTTCGTCACGTGGTGACGCTCAGGGCAGCGTCACCGAGCAGCTTTAGAAAAGGAACCAACCGCGATGTCTGAAGAAAGCGCAACCGTGGAATTCTCGGCGGAAGCGAAAGAGTTGGGCGACAAGATTGCCAATCTCACGCTCAAGCAAGCCAAGGAACTAAGCGACTATTTGAAGGATGAGTATGAAATCGAGCCGGCCGCCGGCGGCGCAATGATGATGGCTCCGGCCGCTGGTGACGGTGGCGCGGGGGACGGCGGTGCCGAGGAACAGACCGAATTTGATGTCGTTTTGACCGGCTTTGGCGACAAGAAACTGGCTGTGGTCAAGGTGGTGAAGGCCATGACGGGTTCCACGTTGATGGAATCCAAGAAAATGGTCGAAGCCTTCCCGGTCAACATCAAGGAAAAGGTGTCGAAAGAAGACGCAGAAAAGGCCAAGGCCGAGTTGGAAGAGGCCGGTGCGGCCGTCGAGCTCAAGTAAGTCCTCTTTATCCCTGAAGATACTGCTCCGCCTGGTTCGTGTACCGGGCGGAGGTGCGGGGTGAGCACGCTTGATTTGGAAGTTTCTTTCAGTGCAAGCAATTGCCGGCGATCCACGAACGCCGCGTGGTTGGTTCGCCTGTGATGGCCTTCGGACGCCCGGGGCGCGGTGCGCGCTTCTGCGCGTTGGATGGCCGCCCATCGGAATGCTCAACGTCTGGTGGCTGCCGGCCCAGTGGCTGCAGCGCTCGGCGGAGCCAGTTGGTGGGGACCGCGAATGCCGAGGTTCCGCGTCAAGCAGAACGGCCCAATGGTATTTTCAACATCGCCGCGCCGCGCTGGCTCCGAGGGTCGGCAGTGCGACATATTGCAGGGTGAGGCCCGACACTCAGTGTTCTGCCGGCCCCTGCATCCCGACCCGTTTGTCGAACCAAACCGCTGCGCTCGCGCACCTGCGGTCGGTTGGTTGTTTTTCCTGATCCGCTTGGCATGGAGCAAAACGACACATGGCCACTCCCGAGCAACGACGTCTGACACCGACGGAAGTGCGACAATTCGGTTCCGGTCGCGAGGCATTCGTGACCCCCGACCTGACGGAAATCCAGACCGCCAGCTACGACGCCTTCCTGCAGGATGATCGGTCACCCGACCGGCGAAAGAAGACTCAGGGACTTGAGGGCGTGCTGCAGGAAATCTTCCCGATTGAGAGCTACGACAAGCAGATTCAATTGGAGTATCTGCGGTACGATCTCGGGAAGCCTCGCTACACACCACAGGAATGCCGCCAGTTGCGCTTGACCTACGGTCGCCCGTTCCGGGTCGTACTGCGGTTGAATAAGGACGAGCCGGTCGAGGAGGAGGTCTACCTGGGTGATCTGCCCATTATGCTCGGCGGCGGAGAGTTCATTATCAATGGTGCCGAGCGGGTGGTGGTCAGCCAGTTGCACCGGAGTCCGGGTGTCGATTTTGTGATGGAGCAGGACGGCACGAGCGATCGCAAACTAGCGAGTTGCCGGATTATTCCCGAACGTGGCAGCTGGATTGAAATCCAGGCGACGAAGAAGGACGTCTTGCAGGTGCGGATCGATCAGAGTGGCAAGTTCTCGGCACTCACGCTCTTGCGCGCGATGGATCCCAAGTTCGGTACCGATGCCGACATCATTCGCGCGTTCTACGAGCCGTCGACTCAACCAATTGTCGATGGACGCAGTGTCGTCAAAGTCGAAGGGAAGATCGCGGTCGATGATGTCGTCTACCCGAAGAACAGCGATCGGGCCGGAGAGGTGATCGTCGAGGCCGGACACAAGGTTACGAAGGACGCAGCCGAGACCATTTGCACGTCGGGTGTCAAGAAAGTCGAAGTGATCAACGCGCCGCGAACTCAGTTGATCTTTAACAGCCTGACCGACGACGCAACCTCCAGCCACGAAGAAGCCCTGTTGCGCATCTATCAGCGGTTGAGGCCCGGCAACCCGCCTCAACTGGAAAAAGCGCGCACGCTGTTCAAGGAGAAGTTCTACGATGTGAATCGCTACCGACTGGGCCGTGTCGGCCGATTCCGAATCAGCCGTAAGCTGCAACTCGACATCGCCGAAAAGGAAATGACGCTCAAGCCGGATGACCTGATCGCCTCAATCGCGTATCTGCTGCTTCTTACAGAAGGTGCGGATGAAGCCGAAGTCGACGATA
>CAYNDU010000315.1:0-7015 GCA_964395615.1 uncultured Pirellulaceae bacterium
GAACTCTGACGCCCGCCCCCCCCGCCGCGAGAGAGGCCGCCCGCGTGGCCCGGGAGTTGTTGAAACCCGCTCAAGAACCCCCCCCAGCCGTTTCTCAGCCCGTTCATAACACGGCTGGCCCCCGTCGGCCGACCACCCACGAGAAAAGATCCAGCCGCGCGCGCTCAGATGGTCAAACGCCGCGACGACATCGTAAAGTCCAACAGCCAACGCCGGAGTACGGAATTCGTCATAAGCAGGTTCCGGGATGCGCTCGAGACTGTGCAGCAGTTCGTATCCAAACAGGCCGGCCCAACCGCCTTGAAAAGGAGGAAGCCCTGGCCGAGCAAAACCGCGGATCCCGGCCAACAACGAACTTAGCAACTCCCACGGGCAGTCCGCTTCATCGGAACATGGCACGCCAGGGGGCGAGCCATCGATACTCGTCCAATCGGTCGACCAATTCACCGACCACGGGCCCGCTCGCTCGGCCGGCTCCAAAGCACTCTTGTCGTGTCTCCGGATCGTGCAGAAGGCAATCGGATCGGCCATGACGAACGAATACCGACCCAGCTCGTGACTGCGTGACGCACTATCCAGGAACAAGCAGTGAGGCAGGGCTGCCCAACGATGAAAAACGTCAACGGCTTCGGCACCAGTGATTTCACGAATCAAGGGATAGGTTTGGTGCTCGAAGCCATCCGCAACGTTCGCGTCCTTTTGAGTCATGGTAATACCCCTCAGTCACGGCGACTCCCCCGATGCGACTGCTCGTCGACCGTCAAATATCCCCAATCCAATGCCTCGTCCTGACGGTACTGTTTACCCAACGTCATGGCAATGGACGCCTTGGCCAGTTCGAAGCCGAGATAAAACGCGTGGGACGAAGTCATCGGCTTTGACGCACTTCCTTCCAGCTGGCGGAAGAGTTCAAAAGCGTCGGTGGCGACCACCCGCCTCTGTTCACTCAACGCATGCAGCTGGTCGCGCTCGGCAAATAGTCGGATATTTCGATCTCGGATTTGCGTCGCCATACGATCCAGCTCTCCGTCCCCAAATGAATCGACGGTGACATCGCGCAGAACCACCAGTTCGTCATTCACACGCTTCGGCGGCGTCCGTTTGGCAACCGCGTATCGAACGAGTCGTCTCGCTCGGTCACATTCTTTGACGCTCGTTCGAGCCCAGTTGATTTCCTGGGTCGTCAACACGCTCTGTATGCCTAGCTCCTGGCAGATTCCCAACAGCAGAACATTCACGCCGGCAGAGTCGACATCGGTCATCTCCGTCAGGTTACCGACACCCATCATCATGTTGGCTTCGGGGTACCTTCGGCGTACGTCAAAGTACCGCCACAGGCTGTTTGCGAGCCCCAGTCCGATCGGCTCCAGAATGGGATCCACTCGAAACGAAACGTTGTTCTTGGCCAAATAGTCGATGGTGTCGTCCAGGCTGTCGAGTATGGAGAGGTTGTCGGGAATCGCAACGACTTCACAACCCCAATCGACTGCCGCTTCCCGATTGCTCTTATTCACCGACAAGACGAGTTCGGCGCCCGCTGCGGCCGCATCGGACACTTCGGACGGCTCAAAGCTGTCGATCGAGACACGCAGCCCTTCATCGACCAGTCGCCGGACAGCGTCCCCCACCTCGGTCCAGATCTCGCCCGGTTGGCAGCCGAGATCGATCACATCAGCACCGTCTTGTTTCAGGGCCCGTGCCAGGCTCAGCAACTCGTCTGGCGGGAGTCGAGCCGCGTGGTTGATCTCGGCAAGGATCTCGATACTGTACTCACCGTAATCGTCGGTCGGCATCTTCTCATCTCCGAAATATTGCGGCAATCGGCGCAAATCGCGAGGTCCTCGTCGCACAGGTGTATTCAGCCGTTCGGCCAGCTCGATCATGTCTCCCGCGCAGTAACCGGGCAACAGCACGTAGTCCGTTCCGTCAGGCACTTCTATGTGCCTACCTACCCAGCGACATGTCATCAACGCGGCAACCGAAATCGGCAGCTCGTCGATCGAATAAGCGAAGTCCATCCGCTTGGCAAGTTGCTTCAACAGAACTTCCAGCGCATGGCGAGCGAGCCGGCCGGTAACAAAGTGTATGTGTTGCGACATGGCTCTCCATCGGCATCATCAACCAGCCGGCTCGGCGACCGTCCTACGCTGTGTCCCAAGCCCAACGTCGCCAGTCATCTTGGACCGGCGAACCCCCCGTTCACTTCCACGATCTGGCCCGTAATGTGCTCAGCGGCCGGCGAGACCAGAAATCGGGCCGTCCTTGCGACATCTTCGGCCGTTCCCCAACGTTTCAACAGCGACTCGGCGATGGCCCGCTCCTGCCAATACTCGGAAGCCGATTCACCCCAGGAAGTGCGTATCCACCCTGGAGCCAGGCAATTCACGCGAACTTCCGGGGCAAGCGAACGCGCCAAGCTACGAGTGAACGCCATCACGGCTCCCTTGGCGGCCGCGAACATCTCGCCACTGTCCCCGGCCATCCCATACCTGGCCTGGTCCCAACCCATGTTCAAAATGACCGGCGCCGGTCCGCTCAGTTCGCGTTGCGCCGCCACTTGCTTCATTCGATGACCGACCATGCGAGCCAATTGGATCGTCGCACGAACGTCGACCCGCAATAAGCGGTCAAGTTTCGTTTCGAATGACGCCTCGGCCATCTCTCCCGTCAGAACGTCGGCCCCCGCGTTATTGATCCAGATGTCAACGCCACCCCTCCAGTCGAACGCGCGTTCGACAAAGAGAGCCTGCTGATCCGGGGCGGAAAAATCGGCCATCAGAACCGTTGCCGCTCCTCCAGACTCCGTAATCGATTGAGTAACGGCCTGAGCTCGCTTCAGACTGTTTCTAGCGTGAACGACCACGGCGGCTCCGGCCGCACTTAGGACCCGAGCCGTGGCACACCCTATCCCACTCGACGAACCGGTCACCACCGCCGTGCGTCCAGTGAGATCCGTCTGCAGAATTCGATCCCGGTTGCCAGTCATTCCGCCCTTTCCCAAAGTGAAGATAACCGCATTATACACGTCTCGCTTCGAAATGAAGTACAATGAGTGCCATCTCTGCCCGACCTTACGCGCGACACGTACCAACGCATTACCTGTCAACGTTGAAACCACTACCGGGAGACGTTTCATGACATGGCAGTTCGCCGGCCGAATGTTCGGCATTGTGTTGATCGCGGGCGTAATGACCTTGAACCGGGCCGGGGCCGAGAACCGAGGTGATACGGTGGCCCGGCTGTTGAAGGAACCCATCATCGGAGATGCGCTCTCGCTGGCCGAGGTACAAAGATATTGCGAGAGTCGAATCCCATTGCCGCCACAGGTTGAGTCCGCTACCGAGTGGACTCGGCTGGCCGAGCATTGGCGGAAAGACGTTTTGGATCAAATCGTCTTCCGTGGCCATGCCGCCAGGTGGCGCAAAGCGCCATGCAACGTCCAATGGCTCGAAACAATCGAGGGAGGGCCTGGATACCATATTCGCAAACTGCGTTATGAAGCGCTGCCTGGAATGTGGATCCCGGCACTACTCTACACACCCGATTCCTTGACCGACCGCGTTCCGGCGATTCTCAACGTCAATGGACACACATCGCTGGGAAAGCAATACCCGGACAAACAATTGCGATGTATCAACCAGGTCAAACGCGGCATGTTGGCGCTGAATGTTGAATGGCCGGGCATGGGCCAGTTGAATGGGCCAGGATTCTCCCATGCTCGAATGAACCAACTGGACTTGTGTGGCGCCAGCGGACTCGCCCCCTATTTTCTGGCCATGCAGCGAGGACTCGACGTACTGGCAGGGCACGAAGATGCGGATCCCCAACGTCTGGCAGTGACCGGATTGTCTGGCGGCGGCTGGCAGACGATCTTTTTGAGTGCACTGGACACACGAGTTGCCTTGTGCAACCCGGTTGCCGGATACTCCAGTTTTCGAACGCGAGTCTTTCATCTCAAGGACCTGGGCGACTCGGAACAGACTCCAAACGATCTCGCCACGCTGGTCGACTACACGCATTTGACCGCCATGCTGGCTCCACGTCCCGCGTTACTCACCTTCAATTCCAAGGACAACTGCTGCTTCGAGTCAGGCTACGCCTTGCCACCACTGGTGGATGCCGCCCGACCTGTGTATCAGATGTTCGGGGCCGATGCTCATTTTCGAACACATATCAACGACGACCCCGGGACGCACAACTTCAAACGTGACAACCGGCAGGCCCTGTACGCGTTGCTAAATGACTTCTTTTACGACGGTCGTTTGAAACGTGGCAATCAGGAAATCGAGTCACAGGAGGAAGTCAAGACGGCGGAGCAACTTCACATAGATCTTCCTGAACCCAATCAGGATTTTCATTCTCTGGCCGTGAAGCTCAGCGGCTCCTTACCGAAATCAAGCAACCTGCCGACCGCGCTGGCCGGCGCACTCAAGTGGCAGCAAGCGAGACGACAGGTCTTGCGAACGATCGTGCGCGCCGATCAATATCCCATGACCGCCATGGTCGCCGGAACACAAAACGAAGACGCTCTCCAGACGAGATTCTGGCGACTGCAGTGTGGAGGTGACTGGACGGTACCGGCGGTCGAGTTCGCCACGGGGTCGCCCGACAAGGTTGCGCTCGTCGTCGCGGACGGTGGAAGGTCGTCGACTTCCTCAACGGTCGATCGGCTGCTTTCCGACGGGTATCGAGTCGTGGCGCTCGATTGCTTCTATCTGGGCGAATCGAGAATCGCCGAGCGAGATTACCTGTACGCCTTGCTCGTGGCCGGCGTCGGGCGGCGGCCTCTGGGAATCCAGGCCGGCCAGCTCGGCTCGATCAGCCGTTGGGCTACGCGGCAATTCAATCAACGATCCGTGACGCTCGTGGCCGATGGACCGAGGACAAGTGTCGTCGCCCTGGTCGCTGCCTCGCTCGAGCCGCGCGCCCTGGGTGAGATCCGGCTGCGTGGTTCGTTCGGCACGTTGAAACAGATCATTGAAAAGGACCTGACGGTGCGCGATGCGCCCGAGCTGTTCTGCTTCGGCCTGCTTGAAGGCTTTGACATCGTGCAACTCGCGGCCTTGGTCGCTCCTCGCCCCCTGCATGTGGTCTCCGCGAGTGCTCGTGCACGATTAGAACTGGCCCAGTTGTCCTCATGGTATGGATTGTGGGGTAAGCCGTTTGAGCCGTTGGACTAGCTCCCGGAAACGAGCGGCAATTCGTAGCACGCGGCCTCGCCCGCGTTTCGAACGAGGAGTTTGTTGCCGTAAAGGCACAGGTTGTTCCAGGTCTGATCGGTCAGGGCCTCAAATCGACCCAGGATCCGATACGCCTCCGGATCAAGGGCGACCATAGCGACTTCGCCCGACTCGGCTTGCACCAGCAGGACCTTGCCGACAGCCAGAACCTGGCCGTGGCCAAAATCGCCCTTGCGGCGGTCTTTCCACTGTCGCTCACCCGTTAGCACATCGACACATTCGAGGATCCCATCCGACAGTCCATATGCATGATCGCCGACGACCACGACGTTCGTGAATTTCGTCTTAAGAACACTCGACTTCTTCCAGACCGTTTCGGCGGTCAGTCCATCCTGCTCGGCCGTCAGCTCCAGCAATTCGGCCCCCTGGCCGTAGTCTTTCGACAAGAGAAGACGATTTGTCGAAACGGCGACGGCCTGTGAAGCACTTGCCGCCGCAACACTACTTCCTTCCCAGGGGAACGACCAGAGTTCCCGCCCATCGGCGATCTCGTGCCCACTAACGGTGTCCTCGTTCACAATCACAATTTGCCTTCGGCCGGCCAACGTCATCACCGACGGGGACGCATAGCTGACCTGCCTGTCACCGCTGGTCCATCGCTCCTCGCCTGTTTTCTTGTCCAGGGCGAGCAGTGACCGGCACGGCCCGCCTGCCGGCCCGCCCAACGGAATCACGACCAGGTCATCGACAATCAATGGTGACGCCGACCGCCCCCATGCCACTGCCTTGGAGTCATTCCCCGGTTCGACGTCGTAGCGAGCAAGAAGATCGTCGTCCCACACGAGTTTTCCCGTGGCCCCGTCGATGCAACGGAGCACTGCGGTGGCTCCAAAGGCGTAAACGAAACCCTCATCAATTGTCGGTGTGCACCGTGGACCAACCCCACCCATCAGTGTTTCATGCCGAGTGGCGACGGCGTGCGACCACCTCAACTCTCCAGTGGCGACTTCGTAGCAACTCGTCAACTCCTGCTTGCCGCGCTGCTCCATCGTCACCGCATATCCGTTCACAGCCGAGAAACCGGACCATCCCGCTCCAATCTTCTCGCGCCACAGTTGCTTCGGAGCATGCGTCGCCCAGTCGGCGTCCAGAACCACTCGGTCATAATGCAGGTTTCGCCCTGGACCCAGGAATTGCGGAAAGTCGAGTTCCGTCGAGTTTGCCAGGTCAACGTTTTTCGCCGACCGAGCTATGGGGATCCTCAGGAGTTCGTCCGGTTTCGGGGCCCACCTTAAACGGACCGTCGGGACCAATCGACCGGAAACTCGATCGATGCGCAGGATCCCGCAGAGCAATGCAACGATCGCAACCGTAACGGCCACCAACGACCAACGTCTGCCTCCCGTGACACCGGGCCAGAACAACGCGCGGACGACGGCCGCCACAACGGCCAGGAAGACAAGGAGTACTGTCATGACATTGGCCATCGCAAAATCATTGGCGTCGGCCGACCCGCGCACACGTGATATCCCTACGACACATGCGGCGATGAGGATCATAACCAGAACGGTAAACACATGGCCGACAATGCCTGATCTCTCGTTATCGCCCTTTTGCGGTTTCTTGATTGTTGCATCACTCATGTCAGGCGTTCCTTCTCAACGTGGCTCGCGTTACCGACGGTCGGCCCGCATTGTAGATGGCCCAACCGCATACTCAAAAGGGGGTGAGCACTTGACGAGGATGTGCCCCGCTCGAACGATTGCGATGGCGAGCGGATTTGCAGTGCCTACCACGGGCAAGCTGCCCGTGGCAACGGGAGGTACACGTGTTCC
>CAYNDU010000316.1:0-6973 GCA_964395615.1 uncultured Pirellulaceae bacterium
TCTCCAAAAAACTCGCGGGTGCTTTCGCACTGCGCGCCGTCCGCCCCTCTGCGCCCCATCTGACGGCTAAAGTTCCTTTCCACTTCTTGCCAAACGCCTTCGGTCGCGCGGGAGATCCCCGAGCGGCCGGTCATTGACGGCCTACGACGTATCGCCCATCGACGTGAGGCCGTAGTGTGCACGGATTTAGCTGTCCGACGTCATGCGGCTGCCCGACAAGGGCGACCAGAGGTAGGGTGTCTGATTTCAGGAGGTGGATCTGTTCAGGCGCGTCGTTGCGCGCTAGAATGCGGGCGTCACTGAGCGTGCCGCCGAAGGCCGTTCTTGCGACGCGCCCCATCCTGAATTCCTGTGGTGATAACGATGATCGAACAACGAGCGAGCAAGTGGTTGATGGCCTGGGGAGTTGTCTGGGTCGTTGGTGCAGGATGCTTGACCAGGCCGATGACCGCGGCACCGTTGCCGACTCGGCCGAATGTCGTCGTGATCTTCATTGACGATATGGGCTACGCCGACATTGGACCGTTTGGTGCGGAAGGGTACGAAACGCCGAATCTCGATCGGATGGCGAAGGAAGGGATGAAATTCACCGAATTCTATGTTTCCCAAGCAGTATGTTCCGCGTCGCGATGTGGACTCGTGACCGGTTGTTATAACGTGCGCGCCGGCATCCTGGGCGCGTTGGGCCCGAAGACAACGCACGGTATCAGCGACGAAGAGATGACGATTGCGGAGTTGGTCAAACAACGACGGTATGCGACGGCCGTTTTCGGGAAGTGGCATCTTGGGCACCATCCTCGATTTCTGCCCACCCACCATGGATTTGACGAGTACTTCGGTTTGCCGTATTCCAACGACATGTGGCCCTACCATCCCGGTGTCGCTCATCTGAAGATGGCGGAGCGGGTCAAACGGTGGCCGCCCCTTCCGTTGGTCGAGGGTGACAAGATCATTAACGAGAATGTCACTCCGAAGGAGCAGAATCAACTCACGACATGGTACACCGAGCACGCCGTGGACTTTATCGAACGTCACCAAGACGATCCGTTCCTGCTGTACGTTCCGCACAGCATGTGTCACGTTCCGTTGTACGTCTCTGACAAGTTTCGAGGGAAATCGAAACGCGGCTTATTTGGCGATGTGATTGAGGAAATCGACTGGTCGGTCGGCCAGATACTCTCGACGCTTAAGAAGTGCGGAATCGACGAGCGGACGCTGGTGATTTTCACGGCTGACAATGGTCCCTGGTTGTCGTACGGCGACCATGCCGGGTCGGCAGGACCCCTGCGCGAGGGCAAGGGCACGATGTTCGACGGCGGTTGCCGCGAATCGTGCTTGATGCGATGGCCGGGGCAAATCCCTGCTGGCTCTGTTTGCAGCGAATTGGCTTCGACGATTGATATTCTCCCGACGGTGGCTCGGTTAACGGGCTCGCCGCTTCCAAATCACAAGATTGATGGAGAAGATATCTGGCCTCTGATGTCCGGACAGCCGGGTGCCAAGACGCCTCACAAAGCCTATTTGTACTACTGGGGAAACAGTCTTCATGCGATTCGTTCCGGGCCATGGAAGCTCCATTTTCCTCACAAGTACCGAACTCTGAACGGCCGCAAGGGAGGCACGAATGGAATACCTGTCAACTATGACCAGGCAGAAATAGGATTGGCCCTTTTCGACTTGAGCGAGGACGTTGGCGAGTCGAACAACCTCGCTGATCAGCATCCCGAGGTCGTCGCTCGACTCAAGCGACTGGCCGAAGAAGCACGTGCCGATTTGGGTGACGGTGCGCGCAAGCTCAAAGGGAGCGGTGTCCGCGAGCCGGGCCGGCTGAAAACGGGTCAAGAGAAACATCTCTGGACGCCTGAAAAGGGATGGGAATTGACTGTTCAGTAGTGTCGATTCCACTTGTGTCATCGAAGATTCTCAGTTCACGTCTGCTGCGTGCAGCCGACGGGCGCGTGTGGTGTTTTTGATACACGCTGCCCGTCGACAACATGAACGATGACCGCCTGTTGGGGCCAGGCAACGTCGCGCCGTCTGCGCGGCTGCCGTGCAACAGGCGGCAACGCTTCCCACTCAACCTGCTTTGACATGGCTGCGATCGCAACGTAGATCAAGGTAGCAGCTCATTCGCCGACGGGGAGCAGTACAGCGGCGGTCGAGCAGCGCACGACTCGTCTTTCTGCGACCTGCTCGATCGATCAGCCTTTCAAGGGCTAACGAGACTCATCTTGTTCGGCAGTTCTCTGCCCGGTCATCGACGAGCGATGTTGCGATGGACGAACTCATCGATAGCCGACGTAGATACACAACGGGATGGTTGATCGTCATGTTGAATCTTCTGGTCATTTGTACCGTTGGCGGGATCTGTCTGCTGAGCGGTTGGTGGTTGCGCGGCAATGACCCTCGCTATTACGTGGCCAGAGGTAGCCGTGACGACGCGGCCAAGGCTCGTGACGCATTGGACAAACTCAGGGAACTGGCGCAAAACGTGGCGGCCGATGTGGACAAGCACAATGTGCTCGTGCGGCGCGTAAACGAGGAGTTACATTCGGACGAGAGGCAGGACCCAGACTACGTCCTGCACGCTGTCGATACGCTGATCCAGTCCAACGAGCAAATGCAGAAGCAGCTCGATACGGCGGAGAATAAGCTCAAGAGTCAGGCCCAGCAGATCGAAGATCAGGTGGCTGCCGCTCGCACCGACGCGCTGACCCGACTGGCCAACCGACGAGTTTTTGACGAAACGATGGCCAATGCCGATGAGGCCTTCGCCCAACACAATCACGTCACGACCGTGATGATGATCGATATTGACCATTTCAAGTTGCTCAACGATAGCTACGGGCACCAGGCGGGCGATGAAGTTCTTCGCGGCGTCGCGTCGGTCTTGGAGAGTCATATACCGACAGGGAATCTGGTTGCCCGCTATGGAGGAGAAGAGTTCTCGGTCATCTTTCCAAACACCGAGATTGACAGCGTGGCCGCCATTATCGAGGAGGCCCGGCGCGCCATCGGCGAGGCCGTGTTTACTCACGAAGGGATGGGGTTGCGGGTCACGGTCAGTAGCGGTGTGGCTCAGTTTCGCACGGGAGAAAATGGGACATCGCTGATTCGCCGGGCAGACGAGGCGCTCTACGTCTCCAAGGAAATGGGCCGAGATTGTTGCCATTTCAACGACGGTATGCGAATCATCCCGCTTGTCGAATTGCTGGTGACCGAGCAAGCCGAATTGAGCGACGTGGCTCAGGAAGAACGGACGGACGCCGGAATATCGACTCCCGATGTGTTTGTGTCCGATGTCAAACGCCGGCTGGCCGACCTGCATCGCGGTGGCGCACCGCTCTGTGTGCTGTTCATGCAAATCGACGATCTGGAGGCAATCGGTCAACGATTCGGGGCCGAAAACCGACAATCGATGTATCGAGCGTTGACACTGACCGTCAAGGCAGCGATGCGCGAAATGGACCATGCTGCCAAATTCGAAGGAGAAACGATCTCGCTCCTCTTGCCTGGTTCTACACTGCAAGGAGCCATGCCAGTCGCCGAACGATTACGAGCAGCAGCTAGTCGTTGTGAATTGTCCAATCGACACGAATGTCGCAACTTCACGGTCAGCGTCGGTGTGGCCGAAGCGCGCGAGGCGGAAACGGAAGCCCAACTCATCGGCCGTGTGCGCCAGTCGCTCGAGGCTGCCAAGACCTACGGCCGCGACTGCACATACGTGCATGATGGCATGACAAGCCACTTGATCGGAGCGGGCCAGATTACGATGATGGCGTAGTCAGCAGCCGGTCATGCCGACACGGTCGACACTTGCTGCTATGGATCGGCTGCGGCGCTACGGATCGCCCGTACACCGCTGGCCCGGATGGAGCAACAGATGATCAAGGTGCATTTTCTCGGGGCCAATCGCCAGGTTACCGGCTCTCGCTACTGCCTGGAAACCGACCATGCACGCATTCTGATCGACTGCGGAATGTTCCAGGAGCGGCCGTTTCAAGACCGCAACTGGGAGCCTTTTTCAATCGATCCGAAATCGATTGATGCCGTGGTGCTCACCCATGTGCACGTTGATCATTCGGGACTGTTGCCGAAACTGGTCCGCGACGGTTTTTCCGGTCCCGTCTATTCCACGCGGCCAACCGTCGATCTGGCCAGGGTCGTGCTGAACGACTCGGCGAAGATCCAGACGGAAGACGTCAAATTCAAGCTGAAACGACACAAGAAGGAGGGGCGCCGCGGCAAGCACCCGGCAGTGCCGCTCTACACCGACCAGGACGTCGAGAAGACACTTCCACTGTTTCAGGGAGTGCCCTATGGATCGTCGATGATGCTGGCCGATTCGATGGAAATGACGTTCCATGACGCCGGTCATATTCTCGGATCCGCCATGCTGGAATTCGAAATCCAAGAACAGGGTCATTCGGTGAGGGTCCTATTCTCGGGGGATATCGGGCAGTGGGGAAAACCGCTGATTCGCGATCCGACGCTATTCGATTCGGCCGATTACGTCATCATGGAAACCACGTACGGAGATCGCGATCATCCGCCGGCCAGTGACATAGAGGCTCAACTCGAGTCGACCATTCGAGAAACTGTCGAACGGGGCGGCAACGTCGTGATTCCAATCTTTGCCGTGGAACGGGCCCAGGAAGTGACCTACTGTCTGAGTCGTTTGGCGCATGATCATCGAATTCCGAAGTTGCCTGTCTTTCTGGATAGCCCGATGGCTGTTGACGTGACCGACATCTTCCGCCGTTTCCCCGACTGCCTGGACAATGAAACGTGGCAAATGATCCAGGCCGACGAACGGCCCCTTCAATTTCCTGGGCTCAAAATGGTCCGTTCGGTCGAACAATCTAAGCAGATCAACGACGTGCGCGAACCGTGCGTGATCATGGCCACGTCCGGAATGTGCACTGCCGGCCGAATCAAGCACCATTTGCGATCGAATATCGAGCGCCCCGAATCCACCATCCTGTTTGTGGGCTACCAGGCCCAGGGGACCTTGGGGCGTCAAATCGTGGACGGAAGTCCCTTCGTACGTATTCACGGCCGCGATCGGAGCATTAAGGCCCGTGTTGAACGCATCGACGGTTTCTCAGGTCACGCTGATCGCAGCACGCTGCTCAAGTGGGTTGGCCATTTAAAGACAGAACCCCGTGGGATTTACCTGACACACGGGGACGAATCGTCGTCGAGGTCATTTGCCGAGCTTCTCGACCGAGAATTGGGATGGAATGCAACCGTCCCCGAATTTGGTCAGACCGTGAACTTGACCTTTTCAGGGTCCGAATAAGAGTGTCTCTATAGGGTCCGTTGCGGCAAACCGTGCAAAATTCCCGATTTTGGGGGGGGGCGAAACCTTGCCAACGTGGCCGTGAAAGGCAAGAATAGGGGTTTGCGTTTTCTACGTCCCCCGAGCGGAGCCGTAGCGGGTGGCTGCTTGACGGGGATGGGCGGAGCTTCCGCTTGGGAAACGTCGGTGTTAGGCACAGAGCGGTGGAATGATCGTATCTTGGCCGATGATCCCGCCCTGACCGCGATGGTGACGTTGTGAGTGGAATAGAGGTAATTGGCGGGACACGAGAGCAGATGGCAACCGAGTGGTTCTGTCAAATCATGAACGATACGATCGGGCCGCTGTCGAGCCGACAGTTGCTCGACAAGGTCCGATCAGGCCACGTCAAGGAAGACACTCTGATTCGCAAGGATGATTCGCAGTGGGTTCATGCCCGCGAAGTGAGTGGGTTATTCTCGGCAGCCTCGAACGCCGAGTCGAAGCGATTGTGTCCGTACTGCGGTCATGACGTGCAGGCCCCACCAACGGTTTGTTTGGGCTGCAATCGAAAACTGGTGCTCTCGTTCAGTTCGCGCCTGACAGCCTTGGGTCGCAAGGACCCGGGCACGAAACCTAAACTCCAGGATCGCGCCACGGAGATTCAGGAGTTGCAGGCACGGACAGATCGGGCAGACATCATCCGCTATGTGGTCTTGTTGGTGTTGTGGTTTACGTTGCTCATCTGCGCACCCTACTTGATCTATCTGGCGGCCAGCGGTCGTTTGATATTCAAGGGCGACCTGGCCGCGATTTCCGTCGTTGGTGTGTCTGGGTTCGTGGCTGGCATCTACTACTTGATTTCCAGGCTCGCTTCCTGAAATGGCGTATGATTTCGGATCGATCCGGCGTTGGAGCAAGTCACGGAGTCGGTGCGCGGTCAGCGAAATTCGGCCATCTGAATGGTATGCTTTTCGACTAATCGGTAGAGCTTTCTTCGGTCGACACCTAACGCGCGTGCGGCACGTGTTTTGTTGCCGGCTTCGCGGCGCAGCACTTCTACGACCTTGGCTCGCTCGATAGCTGCCAGGTTATCACTATCGATCGGTGGCGTCCGAGTCATCGCGTGTCCATCTTCGATCACTTCACGAGGGAAGTCGTTGCGGCGAAGCGTCGGCGACTGCCCCGTGATCTTCGCCCGCTCGACGGCATTCATGAGTTGCCGCACATTTCCAGGCCATGCGTACCGTAACAAGGCTCGTCGGGCAGCCTCCTCGATCCTCCAATTCGGGCCGACGAAGTGGTCGAGCAGCAGCGCGACGTCTCCTTGTCGGTTTCGGAGCGGTGGCAACTCGAGCGATATCACGTTGATTCGGTAATACAGATCTTCGCGAAACTGTCCATCGGCGACGAGCTGGGCCAGGTTGCTGTTGGTCGCCGCCAGCAGTCGTACGTCGACACGTCGTTCCTTGATCGATCCGATACGCCTGAGGGACCCGTCTTCAAGAACCCGCAATAACTTTGCCTGTAGTGATCCCGGCATCTCACCGATTTCGTCTACGAACAGGGTTCCGCCGTCGGCCACTTCGAAGAGACCCGGTTTGGTCCGTATGGCCCCGGTAAAAGCGCCTTTTTCGTGGCCGCACAGCTCACTTTCGAGAAGCGCCTCCCGCAGGGCCGCGCAGCGCACGC
>CAYNDU010000317.1:0-6951 GCA_964395615.1 uncultured Pirellulaceae bacterium
AGGGTAAAGGGGTCAGGAGTCAATTGCCGGAACGGCCCGTAGGGTGCTTCGCACAGTTGACTCCTGACCCCCTTTACGTCCGTCCGGACGGAGGCGTCCGTTCATGGCTGAGCGTCGGGATCGTCGGAAGCGGTCGCCAGTCGCAGTGCCACACGGCAGGCGGCTTCGAATTCATCAAGCTCAAGCGATTCGTTGACCGTATGCACATTCCTTTGTCCGCACCCGATCGTAACGGTGGGAATTCCATGGCGGGTTGTCCAATTGGCATCCACACCTCCATTGGCGACGGCCCTGACCGGGTTTCGTCCGATCGACATCAGGGAACTCTCGGCCTCCAATACTGACGGATCGTCGGATGGCAGCAGGAACGACTCGTAGTCATGTCGAACACCAATTTCCACAGCACCCCGTTTCCCGGTGCTGCTGCGCACTTGTCGAGCGGCCCGAAGGAACGCTCGTTGGATTTCACGCACGATGCGGGCACGAAAGACCGGATCATGGCTGCGTGCCTCGGCACGTATCACCACGAGATCAGTTACCACGTTCGTTGCCTCACCGCCACGAATCACGCCGACGTTACTCGTTCCGCGGCGACGGCCTTTCTGGACGAGCCCATGCCAACCGTTGCGTTGGAGGTCGGCGATGGCGAGCGCCGCGATCGCAATGGCACTAACGCCCTGTTCCGGCGCTCCGCCCGCATGGCTGGCCAGGCCCCGAATCTCGATCGCCATCCGGCTCCCGCCGGTCGCGCCGACCGTCAGTTTATCGCAACTTCCTCCATCCCAATTGAAAGCCATGCGCGGCTTCTTTAAGAGACTCTTCTTGACCTGCCGTGAACCTTGCAGGCCGATTTCTTCCTGAACGAACCAACAAAATGTCAGCGGCGGATGTGGGAGACGGCGTTGGAGGATCTCCCGAGCGGCTGTAAGAATGACCGCACAACCGGCCCGGTCGTCGGCTCCGAGCCCCGTATCGGCATCGCGCGATACGACGGTGCGTCCGCGGACGACGGGCCGAGCGCCGACACAGACCGGCACGGTATCGAGGTGAGCGCTGAACATGCGGCGAGGCCCGGAACGTGTGCCAGACAGATTCAGAACCAGATTGCCTGTCTCCCCTCGGGTGGGCGTGCGTCGATGGACGGCATCCGTCTCTATCGAATCCTTGGTGGCTCCGGCGTCCCTCAGGCAGTCGACGATCGCTTGAGAAACCTGAGCCTCCTGGCAACTGCGTCCTGGGACCGCCAACAACTCCAGAACCAGTTTCCTTGCCTGCTCTAAATCGGGTTCAAAACCCACGGCATCGCATGTTGCGAGTTCACCTGGCGTGGCTTGGCTGCCCGACTTCCGCCCCTTGGATTGCGACTCTTTGCGCGGCTTGGTCGATTTCGCCTTCGGCCGTCCGGTCATTGAATGTTCCTCATTCTGATCGCGGGCCGCCACCCAAGGCCTCGCGGAGTTGTCTTAGCGCCGAGCCGGCTCGGGTCCGACCGACAGCAATGGATCGTGAACCTGTTGCCGCCAGTCCTGCAGATCGGCCTTCAGGCGAACGAGCGTCGAATGGGCTGACGCCGTGTCGCTCAAATCATGCATCTCCCATGGGTCCTCCTGCAAGTCAAACAGTTGGAAGCGATCGATTTTCGGATAGTAGATCAACTTCCAACGATCCGTACGCATCATGCGCTGGCAGTCTCGAAAGTAACAGAAGACCCGTGAATGCACCGACTTTCGCCGGCCGTCCAGCAGCGGCACAAGACTCGCGCCCTCAACGGTCGACGGCGTCTCAATATGCGTCCATTCACAGACCGTCGGGTAGAGGTCGCGAAGATAGACCTGTGCATTGCATTTCCGACCCTCAGGGATGCCGGGCCCGGCTGCGATCAACGGGACACCGACCGTATGATCGTACATATTCTGCTTGCCTCGCAACCCGTGACTGCCAATTGCCAGACCGTGATCGCTGGTGAATATCACCTGGGTACGGTCGGTCAAACCGCTTCTGGCCAGTGCCTCGATCACGCGTCCCAACTGCCGATCCATGTCCGAAATGACGGCGTAATAGACGCCCAGTTCCTCCTGAACGCTGCGGCGCGTGCGAGGCCATGGCAACAACTGCTCGTCCCGCCCGCGCAGGTTACCGTGGTCGAAGGGATGCTCCGGAAGGAAATTAGGTGGAACGGGCATTGAATCGGGCGCGTAGCGGCCGGCCAGCCCGGTGGGCATCAGCAACGGATCGTGGGGCGCCGTGAAATTCAGGTGCAGAAAAAACGGTCGATCGTCGGCCGACTCGATGTATTCAATCGCCGCATCCGCGAACCGGGAACTGATGTCAGGCGTCAGACCGATCCCTTTCTCAGGTTCTTTCGTACCGTCGTCGGTTTGAAAGACCCACCCCCGGTACCCGGTCACCGGCCGACCGTTGAAATCGGTTCGATCGGTCCACCAACGCCCTCCTCCACCGTGAAACAGGCCGCGCGTCGACTCGTATCCACGATCGATGGGTTTCCCGTCGTTGTGCCACTTACCGACATACCAGGTGTGATATCCGGCTCCATGCATTGCCTGGGCAAGGGTCGTCAATTCCGGCCGAATGGTACGGCCGAAATCGAGGACACCGTTGCGAAAACCGCTGCATCCGGTCATTATCTCCGCCCGGCTCGGCGTACAGATCGGGTTGGCACTGACGGCTCGGGTAAAAACCGTCCCGCGTTGCACCAGGCGATCCAATGTCGGCGTCTCGATCATCCGATTGCCCAAAGCGTGAATCGTATCCGGCCTTTGATCGTCGGTGACAACGAGCAGCACATTGGGACGTCGAACGGGGACACGGGTCCGAGTTTCCTGGGCCCGGGCAACGTGCATGGAGGCCGGCAGCAACACGACGATCAGCGGCCACCCTTGGAACTTCAGGCAATCGACCATGGTGGGGATCCTCATCTATCGTGAAGGTTCGCGGCGGACGGAACGCTATTATAACGGAGTTTGGGAGGGACGGCGGTCGCTCGCGCATCGGTTGTCGCAGATCATGGGCTCAGCTACGATGCCGACCGGGCAAACAAACGGTCTTGGGTGAGTCGAATGGAGATACGTTTCTTTCTTGCTGGGATCATGCAGGGTTCTCAGGTAGCCGAGCGGTTACATGCTCAGGGATACCGGCAGCAACTAAGGCGGATGTTGCTCGAGCGTTACCCGCGGAGCGACATTTATGACCCGCGTGCCGATCATCGAGCCTCGTTGACGTACGATGATGCGATCGGTCGGCAGGTTTTCCTCAAACATAATGCCATGTGTGCCGACGTGGACGTGGTCATTGCGTTTGTCCCCGCGGCTTCGATGGGCACGGCAATTGAAATGTGGGAGGCCCACCGCCATGGTCAGTGCGTCATCACCATCAGTCCGCTGGTCCATAACTGGGTGATCAAATTCTGCAGCGATGCCAACTTCCCCGATCTGGAGGCGTTTGAGACGGCCCTGCAATCCGGTCATTTGGACCCGTTGATTCGCCGGGTCGCGGAATCGGAACATCGGAATGCGGGTGGAGCACCGCCGGAATGAACTCGATTCTCGACCCACAGCAATCGCCACTGGCCGCCTGGTTGGAACTACGGGGCCATCCGGCCTATCGTGCGAGGCAGGTGCGGCAATGGGTCTATCAGCATCGTGCGGTCGAATGGTCCGAAATGTCCGATCTGCCGAAATCTCTGCGCGCGGATCTGTCAGAAGCATTTGAGTTGTGGTCCACTCGGGTCGTGTCGGTTCGAAGTGCGGAGGATGGGACTCGGAAATTGCTGTTGCGATTTGACTCGGGAGGAGAAACCGAGTGCGTACTGTTGCCGGGCCGGCGGCACCGGTCCATCTGCGTCAGCACGCAGGTCGGCTGCGCCATGGGATGCCGTTTCTGTGCCAGTGGCCTGGCCGGTGTCGACCGCAACTTGACATCCGGCGAGATTCTCGAACAGATGGCTCGGCTGCAACAGCAGCTCAAACCGGCCGAACGAATCAGCCACATGGTGGTGATGGGCATGGGCGAGCCGTTGGCCAACCTGGACCAGTTGTTGCCGGCTTTGGACGAAGCCCATCGAGCCGAATGCCTGGGAATCAGTGTGCGCAGGATCACGATCTCCACGGTGGGGATTCCCGAGGGGATCCGGCGATTGGCCCGTCATCCCCATCATTATCACCTGGCCATCTCTTTGCATGCACCGAACGATTCCCTGCGCGACGAACTGGTACCGGTGAACCGCCAGGTCACACTGCGTCGCTTGCTGGAAGCGGCTGACGCATATTTTGAGGTGACTCGCCGACGCCTCACGTTTGAATACGTCTTGTTGGCAGGCGTCAACGACTTGCCCGAACATGCCCGTCAACTGGCCCGGCTCATTGGGAATCGCACGGCCCTGGTGAATCTCATTCCCTACAACCGTGTCCCCGATCTGCCCTACCGAACGCCGTCCCCTGCCGCGACGGCCCAGTTCCAACGTCTGTTGGAGGAGGGTGGGCTGAACGTCCAGGTCAGGACCAGGAAAGGGGACCGCATCGACGCAGCATGTGGTCAGCTGCGACGGGCGACCCTTCAATAGGGGCGAACTCTCATTTTGCAGTGGTCATGGCCGAACCCTTGGCCCTCCAACGGGGTTAGATCTACTGTCCAGCCCAAAAGGCCTTGTTCTTCGAGTATCTCTCGGGGCGGGTAGCGGGCGGGGATTCCGGGAGTCGGACCCGCTGCGCACGACAATTGCCTCCGCCGGACGTCTTCACGAGGGAAACAGGACAAGTTCGCTCATGCAACTTGTCAGAACCAACGATTGAGCCGACAATAACGGAGACAGCACGACTGCAAACCTTGACTTTTCGGGGACCCCGCCTTGGCCCTCACTGACACAACGGCAACCGATTATGAACTGCGCGATCCAGATGTGCGGTTAATGCTACAGGTGCGCGATGATGACGCCGCAGCGTTTGAAGAACTGGTCTTACGCTATCAGGGACGGCTGATCGCGGTCCTCGAACAGTTGATCAGCAAGCGGGACCAGGCGGAGGATCTCGCCCAGGAGGTCTTTATGCGCGTCTTTCGCGCTCGCAAGACCTACCGTCCGGGGGCGAAGTTTTCGACGTGGTTGTTCACGATCGCTAATAATGTGGCAAGCAACGCGTTGCGTTCGTTGTCGCGCCGTCGCGAAGTTCACGTCGCTCAACGAAATAACCCCAGCGAGTCGCCCGACCCGCTCGACCAGATGGCATTGGCCGCCAGCGGCCTGATGCCCGCGCGACAACTCGACGAGATGGAACGGTCCGAAATTGTGCGGGTGGCCATCCAATCGCTCAATGATCGGCAGCGACTCGCCTTGCTGTTGTCGAGGTTTGAGGGGATGAGTTATGCCGAAATCGGCCAGACGATGAATCTTTCAAATCAGGCCGTCAAGTCGCTGTTGTCCCGAGCACGATGCAACCTCAAGAACATACTCGAACCCTACATGAACGATGGTGTTATGCCTGGCAGCAGTGTGGCTAAAGATTCGTAAACGCCTGGCAGCGGCCAATGGCCGCTGAAAATGTCATGAATGATACTCAGACCGACAACCCGCACAATGATGACTACGACCAGCTCGTAGCCTATCTGGACGGTGAGTTGGATACCGAGACATCTGAGGATGTCGAACGGAGACTGAAGCAAGATCCCGATTATCGCCATGACCTGAAGATGCTGCAGCGGTCATGGGATCTACTCGATGAACTGCCCCGTGCAGAAGTCTCCGAGACGTTTACGCAGACAACGGTCGAAATGGTCGTTCTGTCGGCAGCTCACGAATTGAAAGAGAAAGAGACCGGCGCAAAGAGACGGCAGCGGACCGTCTGGGTCGGCTCGGTATTGAGCCTTCTCGTCCTGGCCGTCGCCAGCTACTTCGGAGTCTCGGCCTGGCTCAATCGCCCCAACGACCAGCTGCTTTCCGACCTGCCGGTGATTGAAGACATCGAACTCTACCGGGTGGCTGATAGCGTCGAGTTCCTGACTCAGTTGCAGGAAGCAGGCGTGTTCAGCGAGGAGGAGATCGAAGATGGTATGTAATCGGCTACGACCGGTTCTCCTGCTCGTCGGTCTGTCCTTGCTGGCGGCCGCTCCTGGGGCGATAACCGGGCGGGCGAGCGCCGGCGATCGGCTGGACGAACGACGACAACGTTTAGAAAAGATGTCGGAAGCCGAGAAGGCGGAACTACTGCAGAAAAAACGCCGCTTCGAACAGCTGGGGCAGGAAGAACAGGATCGTTTGCGGCAACTGGCAAGCGAATTGGCCGCAAGCGAGCAGAAGAATAAACTGAGGTCAATACTCGAGCGCTACAGCGAATGGCTGAAGACCTTGCGGCCGGGTGAACGTGCCGAGCTGTTGAGCCTGCCGGCTGAACAGCGCATCGCACGAATCAAGGAGGTGATGCAGCAGCAGGAATCGCAGCGGTTTCGCATGCTGGTCGACGGGCGATTGGAATCGAAAGACTTTGAGTCGATCCGCACCTGGATGTGCGATTGGTTCGAACGCCATGAGGAGGAGATACTGGCTGCCGTCCCGAAGGGACAATTCGGTGATCTCGTAAAGTCGTACGATCGGGAGAAACACGGGCCGTTCCTTCGCGGCATAGTCTTTCGCAACGGTCCCTTCGATTTTCCACGGCCTACCGCCGAGGATGCTTCCCAATTGGTCGGGCTCTTGTCGGCCGAGGCGCAAGCTTTGCTGGCCAAGGCACCCTCGGACCAGGATCGTGATGACCTGCTGCGATCCTGGATCCGTGCCGCCGCCATGCGGCCGGCTCCCCCCAGTCGCGAACAGCTCGAAGCGTTTGTATCCAAACGCCTTGATAAAGAAACACGCGACCACCTGGAGAGCCTGCCCCTCGATCGAATGCACAAAGAACTGCATTTGCTCTATTTTCGAGATCAGTGGCGCCGGGGGGGCGGCAG
>CAYNDU010000318.1:0-6939 GCA_964395615.1 uncultured Pirellulaceae bacterium
AGCGTGTAGAGCCATCGGCCAGCCCGGCAAAGGTGGCGGGCCGCGATCCGGCCGTCGAGAACCCTGTCAGTTTTGCAAAGGGATCGTCCTTCACTCCCCGCAGAGTCGATCCGCCGCCTGCGACCCAGGGTCCGGCCAGGTGTCCCGCGCCGGCGATCATTAGCGTATTGCTCGTGCCGTCTGTAATTTCCGAGGTTCGAGCCACTGAGGTGTAGCCGAAAATTCCGGCTCGCGGGTCGGATCGCGGCAAGACCGCCGCGGGTCGATTCCGCTCGTCGACTCCCGTAATCCCAACGAAGTGTGTCAAACCCAAATTGGTCAATTCGCCTCCCTGCCAGCGCTGCCGCGAGTCACCGGGTGACAGAAAGTCGGGAATGACTGCCGTGGCAAACATGGCATTCTTCTTGTCCGTCCACGGCTTTTGCAAATCGAACGAATGAAAGACCTTCTCGTGGCCCAGGTAGGGTAAGAGTTGAGTCATCCAGCTGTACTGACTGACCACGGTCTCATCATCCTGCCCCGTCGGAATCGCACCCCGTAAACTGCGCCCCGAGGCCGTGAACCATTGCTGTATCCCCAGGTCCAATCGTGGGCCGGACGGCGGAGTAGCCGACCCCGTTGCCTGCGAAGGACTTGCTTTTTCCGTTTCGGAGGAGAAGTACGACTCGCCGGTCCGAGCATCGTAGATTAAACGGCCGGAGCTGCGGTTGCTTGACGGACCGACGGTCGGAGTCCCGGGCGGTGCAGGATCATCCTGCGGCTCGAGGTCCCGCCGATCCGTCGGCTGATCGCCCGACTCGAAAGGCACGCGTCGTTCGGGGAAACGGTCGCGAGCGGCTATCGGCGCAACGCTCGAATCATTCGTTGCCACGTTCGATCCGCTCATACTCTGGACGACGATCACAACGACGAGCAAGAGAACGCACCCTCCAATGCAACCGCCGGCGATGTAAAGCAGTCTTGAGTTATCGGCAGAGCCGGTTGATCGTCGTGACCGATGCTGAGCAGGCAGTTTCTTGCCCGCGCCGAGGCCGAGCGGATCGCGCGCGCCCGGCTCGTCCAAATCCAATGCCAGATCGTCAATTTCCGATAAGGCGCCGGCCAGGTCGTTCGCCGATGCCAGGTCGACTTCCGGACGTGGAATCGTCAACGGCTTGTGGCACTTGGTGCATGGGACCTGTCGCCCCGCCATTTCTCGAGGAGCTCGAAATCGAGCTCCGCAGTCGCATACAAGATGTAACATCTCATCGACGGCCGCCGCAGGGGCCGTTGCCCCGCGCGCACGATGCATGGCCTTCCCGCACTTTGGACACCGCACACGCATTTTGTCCGTGGCCGTGTTACTGGTTGAACGGTGCCCGCACGCGCATGCCCATTCTTGCGACATGTTCCACCCCCCCGGAAGAATAGCCTGAAGCTACGATATGTTTGCCGGTCTCAGACGGTGAACTCTCTGACGACCGCTGGCTTGTTCTATCAAATTTGATACGGCTTTTCAAACTGCAGCCGGCTCACAAAATGCTCTCGAGATGCGAATCGGGCCGGGGGATGATGGACTCCTGCTGCGGAGGGACGCCTGGCCGGCGGTTGGCGTTGGGATGACGTGGGCCGTTTGCGACAGCGTTATCCCGGAGCAACGCAGAGCCGGCTCGATGTTGAGACTTCTCAGCCCTCCGTGCTTGTGCCACAATGAGCGAACGGGGTGGTGTACAGGGTCTCTAGTTGGCAGGTGATGGATGTCGGTGGGATTTCGTGATCCGTGGGAGCCAACCGAGCCGGAAACCAGGTCGGGTCGCGGCACGACCTTATCGATCTGGCCGTGGTTCTTTGGGGCGGCTTGTGTGGCGATTCCAATCGTCGCTCTTGGTGGCGTGATTCCCGCCGCGATCGGGTTCGGCGGGGCCGGTGGCTGTGTTGCGGCCGGGCGCCGATATCGTCACAGTGCCTGGCGTGGTTTTCTCGCTTGCCTGGGAATCACGGTTGGAAGCTGGACGCTGTTCGGCGCCATGTTGCTAGTCGTTTTCCTGATGCGCGGAGGCGATCTGAAAGGGGTGGCCCGGCATTGGTTGGACGACGAGCAACCGGTGGCACGGCCGCAACCGTTCCCGATGGCCGAGCCGCGCCGAGAGCAAGCACCAGTTCCCCCGCGTCTTCCTTGGACCGAAGCGCTGACATCCGATAACCTGGCCGCCGTCAAGAATCTCCTGGACGGTAACCCGCATCCGGACCGCATTAAGGAAAACGGGTTTACGCCGCTGATCATCGGCGTCCGTCTCCGGCGTTTGGAAGCGGTGAGCTTGCTGCTTGCCGCCGACTCGGATCCCAACTCGCCGGCGCACGGAACGAGCCCGTTACGGTTGGCAGTTGAGCAGCGGATCAGCGAGCTGGTCGACCTGCTCCTCGCTCACGGAGCGGATCCGAATGTGACGATCACGGGCAACGAGTCGCTCATAGGATTCGCCTGCCGGCATGACCTGTGGGAGATTGCGGATCGATTGGCAGTCAGCAACGCGGTTTTTGAGCGGCCGACATCAGCCGATTTCCAGAGGGCGATTGCCCTAGATCGGCCGCTGGTCGTGCGGGCGCTGATGTCGAGCGGGTATGCGGTGGCAGCGGCGGACTGGTCGAGCGTGAGCCTGGCGGTTCGCGAGGGCAAGAAATCGGTTCTTACGGCCTTGCTACAGCATGGCATGACGGGTGATCAGATTTCCCCAGCCGGCCAGCCGTTGTTGCACGTGGCTATCTTGGCTCAGCAAACAGAGATCATTCGGGGGTTGCTCGAAAACGGCGCATCGGTCGAGCGTTCGGATCGAAACGGTAACCGGCCCCTTCTATTGGCTGCTCAGGCCCGGTCGGCGGCCATGGTTCGTTTGCTGATCGATTATGATGCGGATGTCAATCAGGCCGATCATTATGAACGGACGGCATTGCACCACGCGGTGATGGCCGAGGATATACCGTCGGTTGAGCTGTTGCTCAAACAGGGTGCCGACGTGCATCACGCGGATCGCTCCGGAACCTCGGCTTGGACCCGATCATTGGCCTGTCCTACTCCGCGCGTTCTTGAATTAATGCTCGAACACGGCGTGAATGTGGACCAAGGCGACAAGAACGGTGAGACGTTATTGCATCGGGCGGCCGAGCGCGATGATTTGCAGGCCACCGAATTGTTGCTTGCGCACGGTGCCGATGCCAATCATCTGAACCACGGGAAGCAGACACCGTTGATGGTGGCTCTTCACGACGATCTGGCGGTTGCCGAGCGATTGGCCGTTGCGGGGGCCCGGCTTTGGGGCGAGGGTCCGGAGCGGACAGCCGCGTTCCGTTCCAAGCTGGGTCGAGCTCTGCTACACGCCACCGAGCTGGGCAGAACCGAACTTGTTCGGGCACTGTTAATGGGAGGCGTTCCGGCCGACTACTCGGAACGGCGCATTGCCGAATCGGCCCTTCATGCCGCCGCTCGGCTGGGGCTCACGGATGTGGGGCAGGTGCTTATCGAACATGGGGCCGACGTGCACGCTGTCAGCCAGTCCCAGGCGACGCCCCTTTTCTTGGCGCTTTCCGAGAATCGTGGATCAATGGCCGAATTGCTGATACGGCACGGTGCGACGGTCACCGGCCGATTGCCGTCCGGCATGACCTTGCTCCATCTTGCCGCCCGCCGGGATCGGGCGCCGCTGGTCACACGACTGATTGAAATGGGGTGCCCCATCGAGTCGAAGGATGCCGGCGGGCGGACCCCTCTCTATGCCGCGGTTGAAGAGAATGCGTTGTCGAGTTGCCGGGCTTTGGTGGCGTCGGGAGCTTCCGTCGCAACGAGCGACCGTGGCAGAACGCCGTTGCTCGATACGGCCGTTCGCAATGGGAATGTGCCGGTGGTCCGTTTCCTGCTCGAGCAAGGGGTTGATCCGAACGGCCGGTACGCGGTATTCGGCGCCATTCAGCATTGGCGGGGCAGTCCGGAAGTGCTGCAACTGTTGATTCAGTACAAGGCCGATTTAGAGGTTCGTAATTCTCGCGGTGAAACACCGTTGATCGCAGCCGCCCGTGATCGACGCGAGCAACTGGCCGAAGAGCTACTCAATCACAAGGTGCAGATCAACGCCGTGGACGACCGGGAGTACTCCGCCCTGCATTGGGCTGCAGCAACCGGGCGTATTGGAATGGTCGACCTGTTGTTAAAGGCGGGCATCGATCGCCGTTTGAAAAATGAAGCCGGTCGTACGGCTGCCGAGTTGGCGCGGAGCCCAGAAATTCGAGACGCGATTGAACCGATGAACATGAAGGAGTGATGCGCGATGGCTAACAACGAGAGTATTCCGCCTAAAGCAACGTCGACGCGCCGGCAGTTTCTTAGAGCGGCTGGCCGAGGGATGGCCGCAACGGGTCTGGCCGGCTTGGCGGTTTCGACATGTCACGCGTCCGGCGACGCGACGATTAAACTGGCCCTGGTTGGATGCGGTGGACGCGGTACCGGGGCCGTCGGCAACGCGCTGTCGACAACCGGCGGGGCGGTGAAACTGCACGCGATGGCTGATCTGTTCGAGCCCAGGTTGAAGAGCAGTTGGGATCGACTGAGCAAGCAGTTTACCGGGAAGATCGACGTGCCGCCCGAGCGACAATTCCTGGGATTCGACGCCTATCGCAAGGCCATCGATGCGCTCGATCCGGGCGATGTCGTGTTGCTGACGACGCACGCCGCCTTTCGACCGCTGCATTTCGAGTATGCGGTGAGCAGAGGGGTCAATGTGTTCGCCGAAAAGTCGTTTGCCACCGACGGGCCCAATGTGCGCCGCTGGCTCAAGGCCGCTGAATTGTCCGAACAGAAGAACCTGAAAGTCGGTGTCGGATTCATGTGGCGACACTCGCAAGCTCGCGAGGAAGTGATTCGCCGAATCCATGAAGGCGCCATCGGCCAGGTCCATACACTACGAATCTATCGAGTCCATGGACCCGTTCATTGTCCACCGGTGCCGGCCGATGCCAATCAGCTCGCCTTCCAATTACAGCATCCGAACAGTTTCACCTGGGTCTCATCCGGGTTCTTTATCGACTGGCATTGCCACAATGTCGATGTTGCCTGCTGGGCAAAAGGTGCCTGGCCCGTGTCGGCTCAAGCAATGGGCGGTCGATGTCATCCAGAAGCCGGCAACCAATTCGATCACTACTCGGTTGAGTACACATTTGGCGACGGAGCGAAACTGTTCGCCTTCTCGCGACACATGGCCGGCTGCTGGAACACGTATGCCGATTATGCTCATGGATCGAACGGGTCGGCCGTGATCATGCAGAGCCTGGCTCGACCCCAGTCGCGGATCTTCAAGAGCCAGGACATGACCGCAGCCAATATGACTTGGGAGTTCGGACGGCGCGAACCGGACCCGTACGTCGTTGAATGGCAGCTACTGCTCGACGCCATTCGAAACGATCAGCCCCATAATGAATCGCGTCGAGCGGGTGAGGCTGACGTCGTGGCGCTGATGGGTCGTGCTGCCGCTCATACGGGCAAACAAATCACGTACGATCAGATGATGAAGTCGACCTTCCAGTTCATTCCGGATATCGATAACGTCAGTTTCGAAACAATCGCTCCCCTGCTGGCAGGCGACGATGGACGCTACGCCTGTCCAACGCCGGGAATAACTACCGAGTGCTGAATGGCCGGCGATCTCCCTCACTCGAACATGATCGCTGTGTGGGAGGCAGGGAACCGGATCATCGGAAGAGTGGCCGAGTGCCGCGGGCGCGCAGGCGACGTCAATTTCGGAAACGATGTAGCCGTCTACTGAGAGGAGCTGATCATGGGTGCCATGAGGCGAACAGGTTGGGCGACGAGCGTGAGCTTGCTCTTGGCGAGTCTCTGGGCGAGCTGGATGCAGGGGGCCGAACCGTTGCGGCTTCTACCTTGTCCCACGACCGGCGCGTCGGATGTGAACCAGTGGCAGCGAACGGCTCGAACGACTCTTTTCGCGCTGATGGCCATCGATGATCTCGTGGCGGCGAACTCGCACGACCGCCAGGGGCGCGGAGCGATGGCCTTGCATCCGAAGGTGATCGCGACCAGGCAACTGTCAGGGTCCAGGCGCTATGATATGACCATCGCCTCGCGGCCCGATCGATCGATTCCGGTCGTCTTGACGATTCCAGACGGAGCCGGCGAGGGAACGACGCCGGCGGTGATTTGTTTGCATGGCCACGGGGGGAATCGGAATATCGTGTATGACGCCCAGTCGATCTATCACGGATTTGCTACGGAATTGGCACAACGCGGCTTCGTTACCGTCAGCACGGACGTTGGGCAACACGATGTCCAGGATAGCACTCGAACGCTCATGGGCGAGCGTTTATGGGATTGCATGCGGCTGGTCGACCTGGTCGAGAGTCGGCAAGAAGTCGATCCTCGTCGGATCGGTTGTGCCGGTCTTTCTCTGGGAGGAGAAATGGCAATGTGGTTGGGTGCCATGGATACGCGGATTCAGGCCACGATCAGCTGCGGCTTCTTGACAACCATGGAGAATCTGCGAGACGGTCACTGCATGTGTTGGGATTTTCCGGGTCTTCAGCGGCGGTACGAGTTCGTTGACATTTACGGGCTGATCGCGCCCCGAGCGTTGCAGTGCCAGAACGGGCGTTTGGAGCGACTGCCGGGCGGATTTCCTGTCGATTTGGCGCGGCCCGCGATGGATCAGATCAGGCAGGTCTACGAGACGCTCGGCGCCCGCGAATCGGCCGCGTTATTCGTTCATGACAGTGGGCACGTATTCGACGTTGACGGCGCCCTGCCGTTCCTGAAGAACGCGCTCGGCAGTCGCTGAATCCGAGTTCAATCCGCCGACATGGTTTCAATCCGCCGTAACCGTTCACGGCCAAAGGCCGTGAGCGGCTACGGTAACGTTTCGATACAAGCCTTCGAAGTCGAAGGTCTTTGAGACTCGCACC